>WFWM01000022.1 GCA_015491145.1 Patescibacteria group bacterium
GAAGCAAGCTGAGCGAGTGCCTCCACCTTCTCCCCCTTCCCTGCCTCGTCAGGGTGAATGCCGATGCAGGCCCATACGCCGTCGTACCGCTCAGCGAGCGCCACTGCCGCTTCGCTTGAGGCCACATCGGTTCCCACCGTAATCATTCCCACCCCCGCCTCCCGCGCGCGAGCAATGACCGCCTCCTGGTCCGAGGCATACCGCGCATCGGTGAGGTGGCAGTGGATATCGAAGAGGCGATATGCCATAGCCCGAGAAATCTTCTTGCTATGAAAGGCGGGGAAAGAGCGGGGCAATGCGGTGCGGCGGATTGAGCGCCTCGCGCATCAGCCGCGCGGTCTGAGGGAGGAACGGCTCCAGCCACACCGCCACGAGCCAGAGCCGTTCGAGGTAGCCGGCAAGGTGGCGCTTCCCTTCCTCCGGATGGGAACGCAGCAGCGCGTAGGTGCGGCGCTCTGCCATATCGGCATCGATGAAGGCAAGCTCGCTCCAGAGGGCATCCATTGCCTCAGCGTAGTGGTAGCGCGCCATTGCTGCAGCAAGCGCCGGCGGCGCCTCCGGCTTTTCCCGCGAAGGGCGCCAGTCGGGGAGGTGCCGCTCCGCAAGCGCTACTACCCGCGCGAGCGCGTTCCCAAGCCCGTTGACGAGGTTGCCGGTGTACCACTGCGCGATGCGTTCCCGCGTAATGTTGGTGTCCTCGAAGGGGTGGATGTGCCGGAGGAGGAAGTAGCGGAGCGCCTCTGCGCCGTAACGGTTGAGAATTTCCTCCGGAGCAATCACATTGCCGAGCGTTTTCGACATTTTTTGCCCCTGCGAGGTGATGAAGCCATGGATAATGATCTGGCGCGAGGGTTCCACGCCAGCGGAAAGGAGCATCGCCTGCCACATTGCCGCCTGTTGGCGAAGGTTGTCTTTGCCGGCAAGCTGCACCACCGGCCACCACTGCTGCCACGAGGGATCGTTCGGCCAGCCGATGGTGGAGAGGTAGTTCACGAGCGCATCGAACCACACATACATCACCTGCGAGGGGTCGTTCGGCACGGGAATGCCCCACGGCATTTTCTCCGCAAGGCGTGAGATGGAAAAATCCTGCAGCCCACGAGCCACGAAACTGCGAATTTCCCGCATCCGCTCCTCTGGCACGACGAATTCGGGACGCTCTTCGTAGAGCGCAAGCAGCGGCGCTTGGAATCGAGAGAACCGGAAGAAGTAGTTTTCCTCTTCCCGCTCCTCAAGAGTCAGGTTCGGGTGGAGCGGACATCTGCCGCGCTCCAGCTCGGACTCTGTCTTTTCCATTTCGCACCCCACGCAGTACTTCACCCGGTAGGTCGCCTTGTAGATATCGCCTGCGGCAGTGCAGCGCTCCCAAAACTGCTGGGCTGCCCTGATATGCTGGGGATCGGTGGTGCGGATGAAGCGGGTGTAGGAGATGGAGAGATCCTCGCAGAGCTTGCGGAACCGCTCAGCAAAGCGATCGACATACGCCTGCGGATCCTCCCCTGCCTCAACTGCCTTCTGGTAGATCTTCTGCCCGTGCTCGTCAGTGCCGACATTGAAGAACACCTCGTGCCCCTGTAGGCGCCAGAACCGCGCGAGCGCATCAGCCTGCACGAACTCGAGCGCGTGGCCGAGATGCGGGTCGCTGTTCACATACGGCAATGTCGTTGTGAGGTAGCGGTAGACCATACGGTCCCTACCCTAGCATATTCAATGCAATCGTGAGATTTGGGATTACCTTACCGCCATTGATCAAATCTCTTGGGGATAAAGCCTGAAAGGGCGCTATCAAAGGTCGATATCATCACGAAATTCCCGATAGGTCACTTCCATACAAGTGGGATTTAATTTTTTAATGGTATGGGCGCGCCAACGCATGTTAACACGCACAAAAGACTCCAACGCTTCTATGGCGCCCCTTAACTCCTTAGAACTACCGCTGTCTACACGACATTGCTGAGGATTTTGTAGTGTGTAGTGCATCTGGGATAAGGAAGACGCTGCGCTTGAAAGCAAATAGTCTGCTATTGTAATGTCTGACACAACATCACCTAAAAGATCTCCGCAGGGTCCGGTTCGGTTTCCCTCAATAAACGCAGCAAGCGAAGGGTCTGTTTTTTTTATATTCCTCCAAAACAATAGATTGTCGTTCTCTCATATAATTAAAAACAGACGCGAACCACTGAAACAGCAATTTTTCATTCAAAAATTTTTCTATCGGCAGAATCCAATCGGCAGGAAAAACCAACCTTGGATCAAGCCTTCTTTCCAAAATTTCATGAGTCTCCGCTATTGGATTAATCACTTCTGAAGGTAGAACACACCGTAGTTCCGAGTTAGGAGAAATGCGCCTATGATATTTGTTAGGCACACTGTCTCTGGGAAACTGTTCACTGTCCTCCAGTTTATTCAAGAAATAACGAAACATCTCCGACGCAAATGCATCGGTAAAACGAAGCAGCCACACTCCCTCCGAATCCACAACGCCTGACACCAGTTTCTGCCTTGGTGCCCAATAAGCATCCCAGTCCTCCTGTGTTGCTTGGTCCCAAGCTTTGTTGCAAGTAAACCACGAGTCGGTTGACGCGGGTTCCGGAAAGGTTTTTCCCTTGTACACCAAAAGATCCGTCCCGCTAGGCGGAGCAGGCACGCTTCTCCCATTAAGAATTAGCCGTGGATGTGTGTGGAAATAGATGACAATCTTTACTGAAGGGGAACAAGTCTGTTTTATGACTGCTTTCATCTTCTCAGGATCAAGTGGGACACTATCTGTGGTGCCTGTTGTTTTCTTCCCTACTCGCATCCACCGAGCTGTTCCACCGACATACTGAATGTATGCATAGGCAGTCTCAAGAGGACAGAGGGCAGCCAACCTTCGCAACTTTTGAAGGCCTAGACTCAGGCTATCGCCCTCTTCTGGGAAATCTTTACACTCACCAACCGAGGGAGCTAAAGAAAAAGCAACGTTTTTTGTTTTTTGCTCTTCAGAAAGATGTGCTAAAGTTACGATAGAAGGATGATACAGATCCCTTCTCACTGGAATGTTCGTCAAATCCTCGGAAAGGAGTGTGCCTTCGTAACGTTGTTGCTTCCACCCGAACTCTTTAAGCCGAGATAAAAAGGATCCCCTCCACACATCAGCCTCTGACGTATTATCCGCAACACCGGAACCTAAAGAGCCGCTAGCGCTATCCCTTTGATAAAGCTGACTAATCGCAACAATCATGACCAGCAACACAAGGATGGCGCCCACCACCCCCACCTTCCACGCGTACTTGATGAGGAGGGCTATGGCGAGGGCGCCGACGAGAAGGGCGATGGTCCAGGCGGGGTGGTTGAAGAGAAACTGGCCGAAGGAGGCAATGAGCTTTGCCGTGGGGATGAGGAAGCCGTCGACAAACCCTTTCAGGAAGGAGAACCAGGTTTCAGATTGCTGCTGGAAGTCGGAGGGGGTCATAGAGACGAAGGCTGGTGTGTTGTATTGTAGCAAATCGGCTTGGAATCAAAGGAAGCGTGCCATGCTCTCTGCAACCGTCTCCCACCAACCGAGCTCCCGCAGGAGCCACACGATGCTCAGCAGGAGCACTAGCACCACGAGCACGCTGCTTGCCAGTTTGAGGAAGCCGGAAAGGAGACGAACGGCGACCCACAGCGCGATTAACGCGGCAATGAAAAGCGGGGCATAGGAAGGGTGGGTGGCAAGGAAGGTAGCTGCGTGTTCCACTGCCCGGTAAGCGGCGTCGACCCAGCCGAGCGCATCCACCAACGGCATACCCTAGCCTCCAGTGCGGGTGCGTCGCAGCTCGGCTACCCCTTCCTGCAACGCCGCGGCAACCGGCACCGCAAGCACGATACCAAGGAAACCGGCAAGCTGCGCCCCTACCACGAGGGCAAGAATGACGAGAATCGGCGGTACCCCCACCACTTTCGTCACCACGAGCGGGTAGATGAGGTGGTTTTCAAATTGCTGAATGAGGATGTAGCCGCCGGCAATGGTCAACGCAAGCGGGATGCCGCCATCGAGAAACGCGAGCCCCACCGCCGGCACTGCCGCAAGGATAGGCCCGAAGATAGGAATGATTTCCAGCAACCCCGCAAGGAGCGCGAGCGCGAGCGCGTGGCGAACCCCAAACACCGCCAAGAGGAGGTAGGTAATGGTGGCGATGAGCACGACGAGCACGAGCTGCCCCTGCAGCCACTGCCCCATTTTACGCTGGCTCCGCAGCCAGATACGGAGCACGCGGTCGCGCCACTCCGGCGGCGCAAGCAGCGAGATGAAATCGGTAAGTCCGCGCTCTTCAACAGCAAAGTAGAAGGAGAACACGACGATGAGCACGAAGCTGAGCACCCCGCCGAAGGCCGCCGAGAAGAGCTCCACCACCCCCGCCGGAGAGGTGGCGGTGCTCTGCCCGAGATCCCGGAGGAACGCTTCAAGTTGGGCGAGCGATCGGATTGCCCCTTCGTTCGAGACAGGGAAGACCTCGCCCCACCCTCCCACATACTGTGGGAGCGCGGAAAGCAAGCCGGCGAGATCCCGCAAGACGAGCGGGAGGAGGTAAATACCGACGAGCGCAAAAACTGCGAAAAACCCCCCGTAGACGAGCACCACCCCCATTGCCCGTGGAATGCGCCACGACTCGAGCGACGCAACCGCCGGTGAGACAGCACTTGCAAGCACGATGGAGGTGAGGACGATGAGCGCAATGTCTCGCAACTCCCAGAGCACCCAAAGCCCCAAGAGCGCTCCAAAAATGAGCGCTACCGTCGCCGGCTCTATCGCTACCACCACTCGCTGCGCATCCCCACGAAGGGCCATTGGCGGTAGTGTAGCACACCGCCGTGCGGCTGCGGCGGACTACTCCCGCCCACTCCAGCACACCAGCGCTAGGAAACGAGAGAAAGCGCGTCCGGGAGATCCTCCACCGGCACCCGCTCCTGCTCGGTGGTGTCCCGGTTGCGTATCGTGACTGTCCCGTCCTCCAGCGTTTGGAAGTCAATCGTCACGCACCATGGTGTGCCAATCTCATCCTGACGCCGGTACCGCTTCCCTATGTTGCCGTTGTCATCAAACGCAATGAAAGGATTGGAGGCGCGGAGCATCCGGAACACCTCCTGCGCTTTCGCAACGAGCTGCGATTTGTTACGCAGGAGAGGGAATACAGCGGCACGGAATGGCGCTACCTCCGGCTTGAACCGCATCACGACGCGCTTGCCTTCGCCCACCTCGTCCTCATCGTAGGCGGACACGAGCACGGCGAGCACAAGCCGGTCGAGACCGAAGGAAGGTTCTATCACATGGGGGAAGAAGGGCTCACTCCCCGGTTCCTTCCAGCGCAAATCGATCCCGCTAAACTCACTGTGACGGCGGAGATCGTAATCGCCCCGGTAGGCGAGACCAAGGAGCTCGTGCTGGCCAAACGGATACCGGAATTCAATGTCCACTGTGCGCGAGGAGTAGTGCGCCCGTTCCTCCGGCGGCACCTCCACTGCCGTAATCCGCTCGCCGTCTACCCCCACCCGCGCGAGGAAGCGGTGGATCGTGGAGAGCCAATCCTCAAACGCCGACTCCCACGCCTCAGGCCGCACGAAATACTCTATCTCCATCTGCTCAAATTCCCTCGTGCGGAAGAGGAAATCGCGGGGGGAAATTTCGTTCCGAAACGCCTTCCCAACCTGCGCAACACCAAACGGGAGCTTCGGCCGTTGGGTATCTACGATGTTCTTGAAGTTCACGAAGATACCCTGCGCCGTCTCCGGCCGAAGGAAGACGCGCCCGCTGCCATCGTCGAGCACCCCCACCTTCGCCTCCACCATCAAACGGAACGCTCGCGGCTCCCCGAGCGCCCCGCCACAGGTTGGGCACCGACGGGCATCTTCGAGTTTGTCCGCACGGAACCGCCCCTTGCACGCAGCGCACTCAACGAGTGGGTCGGTGAAGGTCTCCGTGTGGCCGCTCGCATCCCAGACACGGGGATTCATCAGAATGGCAGCATCGAGCGCAAGCATATCCTCGCGCGAGAAGACGCACTCCTCCCACCAGAGCCGTTCTATGTTGCGCTTGAGGAGCACGCCCAGCGGGCCGTAGTCCCACGTGCCAGCGAGGCCTCCGTAGAGTTCTGACCCGGGAAAGACAAACCCCCGCCGTTTTGCAAGGGCAACAACCGTCTCCAACGAAACGCTCATACCCCGCATCCTACCACCTTCCCCATCCGCCGACTATTACGGCACCACCTCTCCGTAGCGTGCGCCAGCGTTTGCCGGATACGCCGGGTCGAGCCGAAGCTCGGTCGTGACCGCCGGCGCCCTCAATTCAATGGGTGTTTGGGTGAAGGCGTCCCTCGCTGAGAGCACGACCCCTCTCACGAGTACCGGCTTGCTCCCTGCTTGCGCGGCACTCGGGCGAATCGCCACCTGAAACGCAACCTCCTTCGGAGGGCGCCCTACCCCTACACCGGAAGGAATGCGTTGCACCCGCCACTCTACCTCACCGGTCGTGGCGTTGTAGCGAATCTCGGCATCGGCAGGGGCTGTGCGCCCCGTCCATTCCACATACGAAGGCAGCTGGGCGACGGCGCGGATATCGGTGAGGTCGTTGAGGGGATTGGTGACGCGCCACACGATGGTGTAGGTGGTGCGCTGGTTCACCCGCGGCGGAATCGGGCCGGTATTCTGGAACGGCCCCGGAGAGTAGCGGGCAAACTGCAGGAGCGTCGGGGTGGTGGCAAGGCGCACTTCCCCTTTCGCGACTGCCTGAAGCTGCTCGGGAACCTCGCGCTCAAGCACCCGTCTCGCTTCTGCCTCCACCGCAAGCCGGAGGACCGGCGGGCGCACCTTAATGCGGGTTGGCGAGAGAGTCTGCAGCGTCACCGCCACTGCCCCTGACGCTCCCGGCGCCACCTCACGTAATGCAGGCACATCCCGGGGATCCCAACGCACCACGTTCGCCACAGAGTCGTAGAACCCCCCCTGATCCGGCTTGACCGCAAACGGACTGAACACGCTGCCCTCGAGTCGGAGTTGGAGGCGAAGGTCGTAGATCGCAACGGGGAGCGTGTTACGGTAGCGAATGACCACTTTCGTCTCCGCCCCGGCCGGCACGGCTACCGACTCCCGCAGCGGTTCCCCGTTGACGAACAGGGTGAGAGCAACGAACGGGTTCTTGATGCGCACATCCCACGAGAGTACACCAAAGGTGGCGGCCAGCTCGCCGGGCTTGCGCGGGTGCGCTTCTCCCACCCGCACGGTAAACGTGCGCACCTCTCCCTCTGTGCCCCCAGGCACAACAGTAATGCGGATGGGGTAGGTAGCCTTCGGCGGAAGCGACGGGATGCGCCACAGGGTGGCACCGGTATCTGGCTTGGGAGCAGCTCGGACGAACTCCATCGAAGGAGGGATACGCACATCCACCAGCAGGTTCTCGAGCATCTGTTCACTGTTGTTGGTCACCTCGATGAGGAACTCGCTCTCCTGCCCACTCACCACTTCTGTCTCCGCTTGCATCCGCACCACCACCGGCGATGAGGTGAGGGTTGTTGCGAACGAGGCTTCCCGACGATAGGTGGCGCGGGAACCTTCTATCGCATACTCCAAGCGAGCGCGCACCTCTTTCCTCTCTCCCTGCGATCCGAAGAAAATGACCGGCAGCCGGATCGAACGGCTCTCCCCCGGTGCGATATCTCCCAATGGAAACCGCCGAACACGCAGCGGTGTTGCCAGATCGTCAGGGCTCCGCGTGCCTTCCGGGAATTCCACGATGAGCACACTGTCTCTCAGCGCCACAGGGTTCCGATTGCGGAGCGAGAGCGAAAGCGCTACCGCTTCCCCGCCGCTTACCGTGAGGGGGCCGTCAATGATGAGATCGATGTTGCGAACCGATACCGCATTGTGATCGCTCAGCCACACGAACAGAGCGAAGCCTGCGACGCTGAGGAAAAAGAGGAGAGACCCAAAAAAGAGAAACCACACCCATCGCAACCCCTTTGGCTTTTCTGTCGTCTCCTCTACCACCGCCGGATCTATCGTCGCCGCTTCAGATTGTTCGGCTTCTCCCGAGTGCCACTGCGTTGGAGCCTCCTCGTAGAGCGCCGCGTGGGGGTGGAGGCGATGGTGCCGCACCACTGCCTTGCGCTCCTCCCCCTTTCTGCCGTGGAGCCACCGATCAAGCGCCTGAATGCGAGAGCGCCGCTTCGGGGCAGGCGCGTCGTGCGCGTCGTTGTTGGATGGCTGGGACGGTTCCTGCATACCAGCAGTATAGCGTATGGGACACCCCGGCGGCCCATAAACCCCTGAGTAGGGAGGCTTGATCTCCAGCCGAAGCCGCCGGCAGGTAGCCGAGTAGGTGGAGCACCGCCGCTGTACGCTCACGCACCCGGGCAAGAGAGAGCTGCGGGCACCTCGCCGCCTCCGCAACCAGCTGCTCCACGACGGATACCACCCCCTCCGGAATTGCCCCCTCAGAGGGAATGACCTCCCGGAGGAACTGGAGGAACGCTGCGATCGCCGCATCGTTCCCGGAGCGTACCACTGCCGGGGCGCTCCACCGGAACGCCGCCGCACCAACGAGACGCCACTGGTGCTTGCCGCGCACAAACGCGTAGCGTCCTTCTGTGAGCGGCTCGAGCGCGTACCGAAGGCGAGATGCAACGGTCGCCGCACTGGTGGCACGGGCTCGCACGAGGCCAAGCGAGGGATCTTTCGTGAGGATGCTCACGACGACATCCTGTTCCCCCCGCTGCGCTCGCCCGACCACAAGACCTTCCGTTTGATAGATGTGGTACATACCCGCTCCTCACGAGAGCACGCGCACCTCTTGCACTTGCACCGGAGGGTCCTGCCTGCTGAGCGACGCATCGACAACAATGCGTAGCTCCTTCGCATGCACCGCGCGGGCGAGGTGCTCGCGTTCTTCTTGAAATCGCACTTCCGCCTCCGGTGCCACGGCAAGTTCTATCACCGCAGCATCCTTCGGCTGAAGGCCCGCCTTCTTGCGCGCCTCCTGCATCAGCCGCTGCGCTTCCCGCAGCCACCCGAGCTGGCGGAGGTCTTCCGTGATGGTGGTATCGAGGACGATGTTCGTCGGCGCATTCGGATCCACACGAATCTCCTGCACATTCACCTCCTCCCGCACCTCTCGTGCAAGCTGTACATCGCCGGCAATGCCCGCCGGATCCTCTCGAAGCGTGAGCGTTGCAAGTGGCTGGCGCACCCGAATCCCTGCCGCATCGCGCTGCCGGAGCGCTTCCGAGACGATGGTTCGTGCCGCCTCCATTCGCGCAAGGAGCGCCTCGTCTACCGCCTCCTCCGGCGGCCAATCGGCAAGGTGGACGCTCTCAGGATCCTCAGGGAATCGAACCGCCGCAAACAAGCGCTCGGCAAGGAACGGCAGGAAAGGGGCTGCGATGCGCGCGAGCCGATGGAGCGCCTCACGCAGTGCCCGCGAGGCTGCTCGGTGTGCCGCTTCCCCTTCCAACCCCCGCATACGCGAGCGCACACGCCGCACGTACCAACGGGAAAGATCGTCTGCGTAGGCAAGAAGGGCACGCGCCGCTTCAAATACCTTGTACGCATCGAGGTGCGTGCGCACCTCCTGCTCCAGTTTCGCGGTGCGGGAGGCGAGCCATGCATCCATCACGAAACCTGTCGCCCCCTTCCCCCCTGTTTCCCCATCGCTTGGGTGTCGATAGAGCTCGTAGAATCGGAGCGTGTTCTCCACAAGGTTGAAGAAATTGCGCTCCAGCTCCTTGAGATGCTGCTCATCGAACAGCCTCGGCATCCCCGGCTGGTTGACGCTATACATATAGAGGCGGAGCACATCAACCCCGTAGCGCGCGGCCATTTGCCACGGGTCCACAATGTTGCCGAGCGATTTCGACATCTTCTTCCCTTCCTTGTCGAGGATATGCCCCACGCTGATGGCAGCGCGGTACGCCTTCCCTCTCCCAAGCGCCACACCGAGCGCGTGGAGCGTGTAGAACCACCCTCTCGTTTGATCCACCCCCTCGCAAATAAAATCTGCCGGATAGCCGGGGCCGTCCACCCACTCCTTGTGCTCAAAGGGGTAGTGGTCCTGCGCAAGCGGCATCGCACCCGAGTCGAACCACACATCCATCACCTCTTCCACCCGACGAAGCTTCGTTCCGTCTTGAGCTTCAAGAACCCAGTCGTCAACATACGGCCGGTGGAGGTCGACCTCCCATTGGGCATTGTGCGGGTAGGGGCGGAATTCTCCCAACTCTCTCACCTCAGCGGTGGCAAGCTGAGGCAATGAATGGTAGTTGCGTTCCGTCCACGCAGCGCCACGCGCAGCAAACGCGCTCGCAAGGAGTGCAAGTGGCGTCTGGTGGGAAACGATGAGGATCCGATCCCCCTCATGCGCCGCGTCAATTGCAAAGAGCGCTTCCGCAACCCTCCTCCGGACCGCCTCCCACGATTCCGCTCCCGCCGGCGGCTGCCCGAATCGCTCCCGTACCGGCCCCATCGCCTCGCGCCAGCGGTCGAGTGAGGCGCCTTGCAGCTCCCCTACCCCCACTTCCCGGAGCCGTTCATCCACCCGCACCGCATCCTCCGGCAGGCCGAGCTCCCGACGCACAATCTCTGCTGTCTCACGGGCGCGACGCAACGGAGAGGTGTAGATCACGGAAATCCCCGCCTCCTTGAGCGCCGCAGCCGCCTTCCGCACCGCCTCTTGCCCGTTGCCGGTGAGGCCGTTGCTGGCATCCCTCCCGTCGTCAACGTAGCCTTCCACATTCGACTGCGCCTCCCCGTGGCGCAGCATCCAGAAACGGTTGCGACGAGAGGGCGTCATCGCCCGAAGCTGGGCAATGCTCTCTACCACCACCTGCACCCTTCTATCGGCACTCTCCCACACCGGCAAGGGTGTTGCCCAGAACCGGTTGCGGCTCACCGCCCAATCTTTCACGCTTGAGAGCCACTCACCGAACCGCCCGTCGCGGATGTGCTCCGGCTCCCAGTGGATCTCCTTATTCTCCGAAATGAGCACATCGCGCAGCGCGCTCATCCTGATGAACCACGAGGTGTGTGCGTAGTAGAGCACCCGTTCCTTACAGCGCCAGCAGAAGGGATAGGAATGCACGATTCGTTCCTCTCGCCAAAGTAATTCCCGCTGCTTGAGGTGTGCGAGGATACGCTGCTCGGTTTCCTCCTCCTTCACGAAGCGCCCGCCGAGATCGCCGAGCGCTTCCTCTGGAATGAAGGTGCCGTCTTCCGCAACGAGGTGACGCTTCGGCAGCTGGTAGCGGCTCCCCAGCTCGAAGTCTTCCTGCCCGTACATCACCGCGGTGTGGACAATACCGGTTCCCTCCTCCGCGCTTACGAACTCCGCCGGATACACCTGCAGCGCCCGCGCGCGTTCGTCCTCGCTCCACAACAGCGGCACCCCCTGCCAGAGCGGCTCGTAGCGCACCCCCACGAGGGCACTCCCCTCCACCTCCTCGCAGATACGCGCTTCGGATCCAAAGAGCGCCTCGACGCGCTCGCGGGCAACCCAGTAGGCGCCGTCGTCGGTACACACCTTCGCGTAGGTGAGGTCGGGGTGCACCGCGAGTGCCACATTGCCCGGAAGGGTCCATGGCGTCGTTGTCCACGCAAGAAGAAATTCATTCTCTCTCCCCTGAACCGGGAAGCGCACATACACCGCCCGATCCTCCACCTCGCGGTACTCCTGCGCCAGCTCGTGGGAGGAAAGCGGCGTGCCGCAGCGGGGGCACCACGGCACCACCTTGTAATCCCGGTAGAGGAGGTTCCGATCGTGGAGCTGCCGCACGATCCACCAGAGCGATTCAATGTACTCGGGGTGGTAGGTCACGTAGGCGTTGGCAAGATCAATCCAAAACCCGATACGCTCGGTGAACTGCTCCCACTCTCGGGCATACTCCCATACGCTCTCCCGGCAGAGCGCATTGAATCGCTCGATGCCGTAGGACTCCACATCGCGCTTGCTCTTGAGCCCGAGCTTCTTCTCCACCTCTACCTCTACCGGCAGGCCATGAGTATCCCACCCTGCCTTCCGTCGCACATGCCAGCCGCGCATTGTGCGGTAGCGGGGAATGAGATCCTTGAACGCCCGTGAGACGAGGTGGTGGATACCCGGTCGCCCATTTGCTGTCGGCGGTCCCTCATAGAACACGAACTCTCCCTTCGGTGCCGGCCGCTCGAGGGACCTTTCAAAGACCCGACGCTCTTTCCAAAAGGCAAGGATTGCTTCCTCCTCCCATGCTCGCTTGCTGAGTGGTTCATTTCCGTAAAACCGCGCGAATGGCGAGGCGTGCTCGGTATCTGTTGTCCCATCACTCGAATGAGCGGCCATACGCGGCGCATTCTAGCACCTTTCCTCCCCAAGCAGAAGCGCTAGATCTCGCGAGGGAGGAATGAAAAGGAGCATACGATGGAAGGATGCTCCTTCGGGAGGATCCCCGCTTCACGCAACTGTTTTCGAATTTGCAGGAGTGGAACCGTGAGCTGCTCCAAGCCGCGCTCAATGCCTCCACGCCATGAGATGGGAAAGGTTCGGTGGCCAATTTCCTTGTCTCTCCCCTCGTCTACCACTGCAACATCGCACTCTCCCTCCCGAAATTGATCGAGGATAGAAAAGAGAATATCGCGCTCCTTCTCGGTGAATCCTAGATCCTCCGCAACCCTCTGGAGCACGAGGCGCGCACCCTCGAGCGCCTCAACGATGGCAACGAACGCGTTGTCCGGAAATCGGTGCTGCTTGCTCGCCTGCTGCCATTGCCGCGCAAGTACCTGGACACGTTCTGGTACACCCTGCGTCTCGCCCGCGAGGAATGCCCAGTATCCCTTCTGGATTTCTTCCATCGTGTAACCGCTCTTCACCATCTGCATCACGGTGCTTTCTGTTGCTGGGTTGAGCGCTCGCTCCGTTTCGTGGCGTGGCTGGTGTGGGTA
>WFWM01000023.1 GCA_015491145.1 Patescibacteria group bacterium
AACTGAGCTAACCGCGCGCTGAGGGGGAGTATAGCATACGTTCCGAAGCGATGGCGACAAGTGGGGTGGTGCTGTTGGTACTATAGGAGAGATGGCTGCGGTGGTATTTCCCACACCTTCGCGTGCGGCGGGAGAGGCAGCAGCGAAGGTGGTGGCAGACGGCGGCATCATCGTCTACCCAACTGACACCCTCTACGGCTTCGGGGTAGATCCTCGGGACAGGGAGGCGGTAGCGCGACTCTACAGAATCAAGGGCCGAGAACGGGGCAAGCCGCTCCTGCTTATGGTTCGAGATGTGGAGATGGCGGCGACGATTGCGCGGTTTTCCCCGGTGGCACGAGCGTTAGCGGCAGCATTTTGGCCGGGGCCACTCTCCCTCATTGTTCCGTTGCGGGATGATGTTACCGTGTGGGGAGTTGGGAAGGATCGCTCGGTTGGGGTGCGCGCGCCCGAGCATCCGTTTCGAGAGCATTTCTTCCGCTATTACGATTTCCCCATCACATCGACGAGCGTGAATCGATCTGGTGAGGCACCGATCCTCGATCCTCAAGCGATATGTCGGGTGTTTGCAGAGAAAGTGGCGACCTGTGTGTTTGATACCGAGCATCCTCCTCGAGGGATCCCTTCTACCGTAGTTCGCGTAGAAGGAGAATCTCTCCATCTTGTAAGGGAGGGGGTGCTTTCCTATAAAACTCTTTGTGCGTATTTGCGATCACAGGGGTATGACGTGGCACCTTGCTAGAGCGAAGCGGGGGTTAGTTCATAAGGTGCAATACGTTGCAGCACCCCTCGCGCTTCATCAATTGGAATAGCAAATCCGATGTTCTCTGATCCGATGACGGTTGCGGTAGCGATGCCTACCACTTCTCCTTTGAGATTGATCATCGGACCGCCGGAATTACCGGGATTGATCGCCGCATCGGTCTGAATCACACCAGAGAGAGTTACGACCTTGCCGGTCGGATCTTGCACGGTAATGCGTCGATTGAGGCCGGAGATAATGCCGGTCGTGACAGAATTACTGTACTCTCCAAGTGCGTTTCCAATGACTGCAACACGTTCTCCGAGACGGAGTGTTTTAGCGGAACCCAAGTGAGCGACCGGGTAGGGAGCACCACTTGCATCACGGATTCGGGCCACCGCAAGGTCCCAATGGGGATCGCGATAGAGAATGGTAAGTGGTGCACGAGTTCCGTCAGCAAGGAGTGCCACGTACTGCACTCCTTGCTCTGCTACCACATGGCGATTCGTGAGCACGAGACCAGTGCGGCTCACGATAAACCCTGTCCCCGCGCTTACCTTTTGCTTGGTGGTGCCCTCCTGCCGAAAGACAGGAATACGGAAGGAGAAATCACGGAAGAACGGATCATCGCCAAAGGGGTTGATGTACTCCACGCGAAGGCGCGGCACTTCTTTGAGGGCCGCAATGGAGACCACGGCAGGCGCAACTTTTGCCACCGCTTCAACAAGGCGCTCATCTTCGGATTTGTTGCGGGCGACGGCGCGTTCGAGTAATTCCTGCGATCGGTGGGTGGCTCTAGCGACCTCTTTCTTCAGTGCGGAAAATTCCCCTGCAAGCTGTGTGAGACTCTCTTCCAGTGTTGTGATACGGGCTTCAAGGGAGCGTTGCGTGTGTTGGAGCAGGAGCCAGCCCGTCAAACCTCCTGCCGCCCCCGCAAGTGCTATTCCTGCGGTGCCAAGGGCAACGAGAAGGAAAACCCGGCGAGTCATAGCCGTACTGTAGCATACCCGCTCGATCCCTAGCGCTTGCGAGGTGTGGTGGTGGGGTATGGTTGCGATGAGGAGCTGTGCTTTTCCTGCAGGCGCTCAAGCGACGGAAATTGCCTGATCAAGTCGTCAAAAGAATGGAACCCGTGCAGCATACGCCCTTCCATTTGCAGCACGGGGAGCGGAGGGGAGGTTTTCATAATTGCCTTGAGCGTTTGGAGGGCAGAGAGCGGGAGGTCGTAATCAAACGAGTAGATGCGCACTTCCGGAAACGCTCGAGCTAATCGGGTAAGGACGTACCCCTGCCGCTGGCAATCAGGGCACGCTCCAGGCTTATTTGAGTAGAAGTAGAGGAGAGGGATCGGCCCAACGTTGCAGCGCTTTTTCACGCGCTGCAGAAGGATGAGATCCTTGATGGAAAGCAGGGTGTAGGTTTTCTTCAGTTGCACTACGCGAGGATCGTCAGCCCCGAGCTCTCCTTCCATAAAAGCGAGTTTTGTGCCCAGCTCTGAGAGCTCCGCGGTGATCGGATTGTTCTCCTCGAGCTGGTTGCACGATACCGCATCGAAGAGGTCGAACTGTGTCTCCAGTGAGAGAATGTCGAGCGCGAGGCGCTCTTCCATCCCCTGCAAGACTGAGAGGCGCTTTTTATCGAAGAGATAGTTCACTCCAAACGCGGCAAGGAACATTGCGCTCGTGATGAGGAAAGCGGCAATGTAGGGGCGTAGCGACATAGGAGGGAGGGGCTAGTATCGGGCAACGCTCCGTTCTTTTTGCCATGAGGTCGGGCTCCGCACGACGCACACCCGCCAGAGCGCCCGGGCAAGCCAGAGTGGCGCAATGAATCCGTAGAGGAACAGGTAGGAGAGGAGTCCCACCGGCGACACCGAAGCTCGGGCAAGGCGCTTTCCCTGCAGAAAGAGCAAGATTGCCACTGCGATTGTAGTGAGAGAGAGACCGGTGAGTTCATTGAGAGGGACAAAGAACCAGTCGAGCTTCGCTATGCCCCAGCTCCAGCCGCTGTACCAAATACGAACACCCCATTCCACGATTGATTGGAAGAGGTGGGAAGCGAAGTAGCCGAAAGCATAGAGGGCACCGGCGAGTCCCACGAGCATATTGGGGAGCACGAAGACGCCGAGGTGGCCGTAGCGGGAAGAGAGGAGGTCGCGGTAGTCGACGACATTCCGTAGAAATCCGTAGCTCCAGCGAACACGCTGGCGGAGGAGGGGTCGGAGGGAGGCGGGGACGGTGGTGTGCACCCGTGCTTCCGGCACATTGAGGATGAGCCATCCGTTCCGCTGGAGGCGTAGCGCCATTTCGAGATCTTCCGTGTTGTGAGCACTCCGGTAGGGACCTACGGCATCGAGTGCAGCACGCCGAAAGAGGGAGAAGGGGCCCGGCGTGACATACTGCGCATCGAGCAGCGCGTACGCCCTTCGGAGCGCAACAGAGACGAGGTACTCCGCGCTCTGGAGGTGTTGGAGGAGGGTGTGGGGCGATCGAACCACCATTGCCGGTGTTGCTGCACCCGCTTGCGGCGAGGTTTCCATTGCGGCAACGAGGTGTGCGAGCGCATCCGGCTCGGGTTGGGAGTCGGCATCGAGCGTTGCGATGTAGGTTCCCCGCGCCATCGCAAGCCCTGCATTGAGGGCAGTATGCTTTCCTCCATTGGGTTTTTGAATCACACGTATCCGTTGAGGATGCCGTTCGGCATACCGCTGCGCGATAGCAGCCGTTTGATCCGTGCTCCCGTCGTCTATCACAATGACTTCAAAGCGCGAGGCTGGGTACGTTTGCGCAAGAGCCGCTTCAAGGGTTGCCGCAATGGTTGCTTCCTCATTGTAGGCGGGAATGAGGATGGAGACGAACGGGAGGCGACTGCGACGGAGCGGAGGTGTCTGAGAAGAGGGGGTCCGACCCCCCTCATCGCGCTCAAAGAGCACGATGAGGAAGAGCACCCCCGAGTAGACGAGCCAGAATAGCGCTCCGTAGGCGAGCGCTTGCGCCACCTCCTGCATCATCTCCACACTATAGCGCAACAGCATTGCTTTGCTCAACGCGTGCGGTGGTATATACTCCACCTGTCATCCTATGGCTGGGCAGGGACACATCCATCCGCTCTCGCAGGCAATTTCCCGTTGCCTTGCTATTTGGAGCGAGATGGGGTTTCGACAGGCTCGAGGCCCGCTCATTGAGACGCAGTGGTACAACTTCGATGCCCTCAATGTTCCGGCGGAGCACCCTGCGAGGGATATGCAGGACACCTTCTACATTGCGGGGCATCCCGAGTATGTGCTACGGACGCATACCTCCCCTGTGCAAATTCGCGCGATTGAGCAGTGGGGGGTGCCGCTGCGGGTGGTTGCGCCCGGCAGGGTCTTTCGGAATGAGGCTACCGATGCGACGCACGAGGCACAATTTTTCCAGCTCGAGGGACTTGCCATCGATACCTATGGCACGCTTACCCTTGCCCACCTCAAGGGAGCGCTCCTCACCTTCTTTCAAAAGTTTTTCGAGTGTCACGATGTGAAGGTGCGGTTCCGTCCCGGCTATTTCCCTTTCGTAGAGCCGGGCGTGGAAGTGGATATGTACCTCACGCGTTCCGATGGTTCAGGGCGGTGGCTTGAGCTGATGGGGGCAGGGATGGTCCATCCCAACGTGCTACGCAACGCTGGCGTGGATCCTGAGCGGTATCGCGGTTTTGCGTTTGGGGTGGGGCTCGAGCGGCTCGTGGCTGTCCGGTACGGCATTGAGGATGTGCGCTACTTCCACAGCGGCGATGTGCGGCTCGTCGCGCAATTTTGAGCACTACGGTGCCGTATGCGGATTGTGATGCGCGAACTGCAACGCTTCTTTCCGGAGCCGCTTCCTCCTGCCGAGGAGGTGGCACGGGCGCTCTCGCTCCACAGCTTTGAGGTAGAGGCGGTCGAAGGAGAGGGGGAGTGGGCAACCATTGATATCGATGTGCTTCCCAATCGAGGAGCCGACGCTCTCTCACATCGCGGCATCGCGCGTGAAGTGGCGGCCCTCTTTGATCTCCCATTCATCAACGATCCCCTTGCGAGGGAGGAGCCCACATGGAGCGAGGGGAGCGGGGTGGCGCTCCGTATGGCAGCGGAAGCGCCGGTGGACCGTTACCTTGCTGCGCTGGTGTGTGATGTGTCTGTGGCTCCCTCGCCGGAGTGGATGCAAAAGACGCTCCTCGCGCTCGGCTTGCGGCCTATCAATAATGTGGTGGATGCAACGAACCTCGTGATGCTGCGGATCGGGCAGCCGCTCCACGCATTTGACGCTGCGCGCATTGCAAGCGGCAGCGACGGTGCGAAGGTGCTGTCGGTGCGTCCGTCAAAAGCACAGGAGCGGATCGTGCTCCTCGGGGGAGAGGAGGTGTCGTTGCCAGAAGGGATTCCGATTGTGGCGGATGCGGTCGCAGGGACCTCCTTGGCGATCGGCGGTATCAAGGGCGGAGCGGCAGCTGAAGTGACGGAGCAAACCCGGCATATCATTCTCGAGGCAGCCCACTTTCCTCCATTGCTCGTGCGGAAGGCGGTGCGGTCGCTCGGTGTCACCACCGACGCGGCGCAACGGTTCCAACACAATCCCTCCGCACGCCTTGCCGCCTATGGGCTCGCAGAAGTCTTGGCGCTCATTCAAGAGGTGGCGGGGGGAACGCTCCAGGGGGTTGCGCAATGGTATCCCCAGCCAGAGGAAGAACCCTCCCGTATCGTAGTGCCGCTTGCAGCGTGGCCGGCACTCTCGGGAGCTGCGGTATCGCCCCGGGAAGCGACCCGGACCCTTGAGAAGATCGGGTGTCGCTATGAGGTGAAGGGGGAGAAACTCGAGGTGCTGCCTCCGTGGGAACGGCGAGATTTGCACATCCCGGAGGATGTGGTGGAAGAGGTGATTCGTCTGCGAGGGTATGACACGCTCGCTGCGCAGCCGATGCCTGCGGCACCTCCGCCTCCGGCGGATCCGCTGCAGGTTGCGGCAGATCGTATCCGTCTTGCCCTTGCGGGGCTGGGGTGGAGCGAGATTATGACCTATATGCTCCGAGAGAGGGGGGAGGTTTGCCTCGCCAATGCACTGGCGGCGGATAAAGCATGCCTCCGCGTCTCCCTCGCTGAGGGGTTGTGGGAAGCACTCGAACGCAACGAGCCGTTCGCTCCTCTTGCAGGGGACGGCGCCCTGATGGTGTTTGAAATAGGTGAGGTGATCCGCAAGGCAGAGGGTGCGACACCGCCATGGTGTGAAGCGCTCCACCTCGCCCTTGGGGTGCTGCAGCGTGGGAAGAAGGCGAGGAAGAAACGGGAACAGATCCTCGCGCAGGCGAAGGAAGCCGTGGAAGCACTGGTGGGCCCGCTCCATTGGGTGGCGTCCCACGAACGGGCTGTGCTGGAGGCGCGTATCGACGAGGTGGTCGAGAGGGAAGCGGGCGGCGTGAACCCTTACACGCTTAAACTATGGAACGACGCTGCTTCGTATACGCCGCCGAGCCCGTTTCCCGTGGTGGTGCGTGATGTGGCGGTGTGGGTTCCGGAAGGCTTGGATGAAGCCACTCTCCTTGCGGTGGTGCGAGCGCATGCTGGCGTGTGGGCGCGAAGGGTATCCTGCATCGATCGGTATGAGCGCGACGGCCGCACGTCGCTCACCTTCCGCATTGTCCTGCAAGCCTCAGACCACACACTTTCGGATGAGGAAGCCAACGCGGTGCAGCAGCAGGTAGCGCAGGCGCTTTCGGCGAAGGGTTGTGAAGTGCGATAAGAGGCTATGTTGACGAAATCGTTCCAACAGGGCCGCACGCTCGTGTTCGACATTGAGACGGTAGGGGAGCCGTTTGAAGAGCTCGATGCGGCAACGCAGGAAGCGTTGCTCAAACCGCTCCACCACGTTCCAACGGAAGAAGAGGTGCAGCGGAGGCGGGAGCTGCTCAAGAGTGGGATGGGTATCTCTCCCCTCACCGGTTTCGTGGTTGCCATTGGAATGGAAGATGTGGAAGCCGGAAGGCAGGCGGTGTACTTCACAGATCCGAACCGTTTGGGGGAAGAGTGGGAAGAGGACTCGGTACAGTTCCGCGTTCTCTCTGAACGGGATATGCTTGCGGCGTTTTGGAAGGTTGCCGACCACTACCACACCTTCGTCACCTTCAATGGTCGATCGTTCGATGTGCCGTTCCTTATGCTTCGCTCGGCGTTCCATGGTATTCGACCAACGAAACATCTCGTGGCAGCGCGGTACCTCTACCAGCATCCGCCGCAGGCGGTGCACATTGACCTGCTCGAGCAGCTCACCTTTTACGGGGCGCTTGCTCGTGCCGGTGCCCGTTCGCTCCACCTTTTTTGCCGGGCGTTCGGCATTCCAAGCCCGAAAGAAGAGGGCAGCGGCGCCGATGTGGCACGGCTGTGGGAGGAAAAGCAGTATGAGGCGATTGCCCGCTACAACCTGAAGGATGTGGCAGCAACTTCGGCACTCTACCAAGCATGGGCGCGGACGCTCGGCCACCTTGCCTGAGGGGAGGTGTTGCGGAGCACACAGTTTTTCCGCATAGTGAGGGTATGCAATTGACGGCGCACGGAGGGGTTACGGTTCGACTGTCGGAGGGGGAGACCACTATTGCAATAAACCCGCCGGCGAAAGGTGCCGGGGTAAAGCCTGTCCGCTTCAGCGCCGATATCGCCATCGTTTCAGTCCGAGTGCCGGAAATGGAAGGAGTCGAGGCTGTCTCTGGTGCCACAACGCCATTCGTTATCGATAGCCCGGGCGCCTACGAGCATCGGGGAGTGAGTGTGGAAGGATGGGGGGTGCGCACCCGCTACGGTGCAGGAAAGGGAGAAGAGACGCTTCCCGCAACGGTGTATGCCCTCACCATCGAGGGGGTGACGATTTTCATAGCCGTTGGCCTCTCTGAGCCGTCTCTCCCCCCTGAGTGCCTCGAGTCGTTGGAGGCAGTACACCTCCTCCTCGTGCCTACCGGCGTTCCCGGTATGCTCGATGCCCCTCAGGCGCACAAACTCGCGACGATGCTCGAGCCAAACATCGTCGTGCCGGTCGGATGGCAGGGGACCGCCGGAGGCGCAGAAGCGCTCGAGCGCTTCTTAGGAGAATTCGGGGAGAGTAACCGGAAACCGGTAGCAAAGTGGAGTGCCCGCCCGAAGGATATCAAGCAGGCATCAGGGGAGGTGGTGGTGCTCGAGGCGTAAGGTGTAGCGGGTTGGTGCGGGGTGTGGTACGCTAGGTGTAATGGCACACACTTCCTCTCCACAACCCCCGCTCCTCACGAGGCTCCGCCGGCAGCCGCCAGAGGCACGTCGGGCAGTGGCAAAAGTGGTTGCTGGCACAGTGACGGCCGTCGTCCTTGTCGGGTGGCTTATCGTCAAGACGACGACATTTTCGATCCCCGCTGCAGCGCCGGCGCTAATGGAAGGGCAGGCTGCGGCAATTGAATTGAGCAGCTCGGGGGTGCAGATTCGAGATGCGTGGAACCGCATCCTCAAGCAAAATACTGCCGCTTTGCGGAGCGCGACAAGCGCTGAGGCGGGAAGTCGGGAGAATCTGCAAACAGAGACGCAAGGGAGCGAGAGCCGATAGCGGCGTAAGAGGCGGAAGGGGGTATGCCTCGGCAGCAAAAGAAAGGTGCATCTGTTGCTTCCCAACCTGCGGGAGAACGAGTGGTACCGCGGGAGATCACGGAGGAACTCAAGGAGGCGTACATTTCCTACGCGATGAGCGTCATTACGGCGCGCGCTCTGCCGGATGTGCGCGATGGTCTCAAGCCGGTGCACCGCCGCATTCTCTACACGATGCATCAGATGGGGCTGACTGCCGGGGCGAAGTTTCGGAAATCAGCGGCTGTGGTGGGCGATGTGCTCGGGAAATACCATCCTCACGGCGATGCAGCGGTGTACGACGCGCTCGTGCAGCTTGCGCAAGACTTCAAGACCCGCTACCCTCTCGTGCTCGGGCAGGGCAACTTCGGTTCTCTCGACGGCGACAGCGCAGCGGCGATGCGCTACACAGAGGTGAAGATGTCGCGTATCGCTTCCGAGCTCCTGCGAGACTTGGAGAAGAATACCGTCGCTTGGCGACCCAACTACGACGGTACGCGGAAGGAGCCAGAAGTACTCCCGGCGGCGGTGCCAAACCTCCTCATCAACGGCACGCTCGGCATTGCTGTCGGGATGGCAACCAACATTCCTCCCCACAACCTCAACGAGGTGATTGATGCCACCATTCACCTCTTGGAGCACCCCGATGCATCCCACGATGCGTTGATGGAGCACCTGAAGGGGCCCGACTTCCCCACTGGTGCGGTCATCTACGACTTCAAGGCTATCAAGCATGCCTACGCAACGGGACGGGGCGGCATTGTGGTGCGAGGAGAGGCGGAAATCGTTGAGGACAAGCGGGGGCAGCACAGCATTATCATCACCTCCATCCCCTATCGAGTCGTGAAGGCGGATCTCATTGAAAAGATCGCCGAGCTCGTGCGTAGCAAAAAGCTGGAGGGGGTGCGGGAGCTTCGCGATGAATCGACGAAGGATGTGCGCATCGTCATCGGCCTTAGGAGCGGGGCCCAACCCCAGAAGGTGCTCAATGCGCTCTACAAACACACTCCGCTGGAGGATGTGTTCCATCTCAACCTCGTTGCACTCGTCGACGGCATACCTCGAACACTCTCTCTGAAAGAGACAATTGAACTGTTCCTTACCCATAGGAGGGAAGTGGTGCGTCGTCGCACGGAATTTGACCTCGCTCGGGCGCGGGATCGTGAGCACATTCTCCTCGGCCTCAAGAAGGCGCTCGACCACATTGATGCAATCATTCAAACCATCAAGCGCTCGAAGGATACCGCCACAGCGCATGCAAACCTAATGAAGCGGTTTGGTTTTTCCGATCGGCAGGCGACAGCCATTCTCGAAATGAAGCTGCAGAAGCTCGCCGGACTCGAGCGGAAAAAGGTGGAGGAAGAACTGAAGGAGGTGCAGGCAACGATTCGATACCTCGAAGGTATCTTGCAGTCCCCCAAGAAGCTCCAGCAGGTTATCAAGGAAGAGCTGCTGGCAATAAAGGAGCGCTATGGGGATGAGCGGCGCACCAAACTCGTGCGCGGGGGTGTGAAGTCGTTGGCTCCGGAAGACCTCATCCCTGAGGAGGAGGCTGTGCTGGTCTTCACCTACGGCGGCTACCTCAAGCGGACGAATCCTTCTGAGTATCGGCAACAGCGGCGTGGCGGGAAGGGGGTTGTGGTTGATATGAATGCGAAGGAGGAGGACTTCATCACCCACTTTGTGAGCGCCTCCACCCACGCGGATCTGCTCTTTTTCTCCAATCGCGGCAAAGTGTACCGCACGAAAATGTATGAAATCCCGGAAGGGAAGCGCTCCACACGAGGGAAACCGGTCGTCAATTTCCTGCCGCTTGAGGAAGGGGAGCGTATCACGACAATTCTGCCGCTCCCCAAGGAGGTGAAGGGGAAGGAGCAGTACTCGCTCCTGCTGGTGACGGAGAAGGGGTTTGCAAAGCGGGTTTCGGCAAAGGAATTCTCCGATGTCCGCCGGAGCGGCCTCATTGCGATGAAGCTGGGAGCGGGTGATGCGTTGGTGGCTGCCCGGCTGGTGCAGCCCTCCGATACCGTTTTGCTCGTCTCACAGAAGGGGCAGGCGGTTCGGTTTGTGGCGAGCGATGTGCG
The DNA here is from genome assembly GCA_015491145.1 of Patescibacteria group bacterium. Lineage (GTDB taxonomy): Bacteria > Patescibacteriota > Minisyncoccia > Phycocordibacterales > UBA12088 > J119. The sequence continues at coordinate 10,418 of WFWM01000023.1, forward strand.
GGAAATGGGGCGGAGCGCCGGTGGCGTGCGCGCCATTCAACTGAAGCAGGGCGATAGTGTGGTAGCAGCGCTTGCGATTGACGCGACGCAGGCGAAGTCGGGGAAAGTGCTCTTTGTGATGGAGCGGGGGTATGGGAAGCAAACGAAGGTGACAGAATTTCGTGTGCAGCGGCGAGGCGGGAGCGGCATTAAGGCAGCTGCTGTGGGGAGCAAGACAGGGTCGGTTGTTGATGCCCACCTCCTCACGGGAGAGGAGGAAGCGCTCGTTATCATTTCACGAAAGGGGCAGGTGATTCGGACGAGCCTTTCGGAAATTCCTACCCTCTCTCGTATCACGCAGGGGGTGCGCATTATGCGGCTGGGGAGCGATGATGCGGTAGCTGCGGCGGTTTGCCTCTGAAAGCGGCCTGCTGAGTCGACGGACCCCTCCTGTGTTTTTGCAAGAGGCGCGCCCTGCTATACTAGTGGGCAATGGGTTTTCTCTCGCCGCCTGACATCCTCAAGGAGGTGCCAATCCACGCGGGAGATGCGGTTGCTGATTTTGGCTGTGGGAGTGGGGCGTATACCTTTGCGGCGGCAGCACGTGTCGGGGAGGAGGGGGTCGTGTACGCGATTGACATTCAGCGGGATCTCGTGGCGCGAGTTGCGCGGGAAGCACAGGAGCGAGGATTGGAGCAGGTGCGGGCGCAGGTGGCTGATTTGGAGGCTCCTGAAGGGAGCGGGCTGCCGGAGGCATCGGTGCATGTAGTGATTCTCTCGAATATCCTCTTTCAAAGTGATTCACCGGATCGATTGGTGGGAGAAGCATGGCGGGTCTTGCGACCCGGCGGCACGCTCCTCGTTGTTGATTGGCTCGATTCATTCGGCGGGCTCGGTCCTCCCCCAGAACGGGTCGTGTTGCCGGAACGAATCAAACCTCTTTTGAAGGAGGTAGGATTTCACATAGAGCGTGAGTGGGTGCCGGCAGAGCACCATTGGGCAATAATTGCGCGCAAGCCGGCTGCGAAGCGTGGGGGAAGGGAGCAAGGAGGGCAGTAGCAGAAGGAGTATGGCATTTGGTGGAATGCTCGGCGGGAGCAAGGGGCCAAACATTTTCCACACCATCCTGATGGTGGTATTTGGTTTAGCGATTGCCGGTGGGGTCGCGGCTCTCGCGCTCTACCAAACAGTTGGCATCGGGAGTGTCTCCTTAGGGCCGCTTTCCCTGTGGGGCACCCTTCCGAAGGAGGAGATGGCGGCATTCATCAATGCTTTGAAGGAAGCGCGTGAGGAGTTTAGCCAACTCTCCTACACGGAATGGCCTCCGGATCACTACTATGAAGCGGTCGTCGATGCTCTTGCGGCGGGGAGAGGGCCGGATGTGATACTCATCGACAACGCAAATTTGATAGCGCAAGCAGAAAAGCTCTACCCCCTCCCGTACGAGTCGTTCGATGAACGGAAGTATCGTTCATCGTATATAGAAGCAACGGAAGTGTTCCTACGGCCTGATGGCATTCTCGCGTTTCCGTTTTCTGTGGATCCTCTCGTGATGTATTGGAACCGGGATCTCTTTGCCGCCGCTGGTATTGCCAATCCTCCTCGGTATTGGGATGAGTTGGTAGACGAGGTGCCGAAGCTCGCAGTGGTGACAGAGTCGCAGCAGGTGCGGCAGGCCGCCGTCGCTATGGGAACCTACGACAATGTGACAAACGCGAAGGCAATCCTCTCGCTCCTGTGGCTGCAGGCGGGCGTCCCCATCAGCCAATGGCGCCCTGACGGGTCACTGCGGGTGGTGTTCGAATCTCGCAGCGGGAAGGGAGATGCTGCAAATGCAGCGGTTCGCTTCTACACCGCATTTGCTGATCCGCTCAAGGCGGTATACACATGGAACCCTTCCCTCCCTTCGTCAAGGGATATGTTCGTTGCCGGAGATCTCGCAATCTACTTTGGTTTTGCAAGTGAATTCCGTTCGTTACAGGAGGCAAATCCTAACCTCAATTTCGATGTGGCAATGGTGCCGCAGCCTCGTTCCGCGAGGAGACCAATCACCTACGCGCGAGTGATTGGGTTTGCAGTTCCCAAGGCCTCTCCTTCAATTGGCAATGCGTTTCGGGCTATCTTTGGTCTTACCGATGAAGCGGCGCTCCGCATCTGGAACGACATTTCCTCCCTGCCGCCGGTGCATCGGACACTCCTTGCAGAGCAGCCAACCGATGCGGTGGGGCGAGTGTGGTACTACGCGGCGCTCAATAGTCGTTCGTGGCTCGAGCCTGATCCGCGGCAAACCGATGCGCTATTCCGACGGATGATAGAGGATATCGCAAGCGGCCGCCGGAGTGCTTCGGAAGCGCTCCGCGATCTGCAGGAATCGCTCCAACGGATCGTTCCGAAGCAGTGATGGTGTGGTATTGTGAGAGAGTATGGAGTTGAGATGGCTGCCACGGCCTCTTCCTTCCACGCTACGCTCCATTCTTGCCGGAGGTAGGAGAATGTGGCC
>WFWM01000024.1 GCA_015491145.1 Patescibacteria group bacterium
CTCAACCACAGGGCTGATTTTGCGGCTGTCGTGCAAGCGGCGAGAGAGAAAGCTGAGGCTGCGGGGCTCACCCTCGTCCAATCAGCACGCTCGCTCACGCTCGCCGTACCTGCAATCCAGGATTCTACAGAGCAACTCACACCAGCGGCCCAGGAAACCCTTGCGGCAATCTGCTACCTCGCGCCAGTGACGAAGGAAACGCTCGACTACGTCCGTGGCGTAAACACTGCCGTTGTGCTCAACCTTCTGCTCCGGAACAACTTCATCGAGCGCATCGACGAGCAGCCACCACGCTACGCGCCAAGCGCAGCCACGCTCGCCGCACTCGGTGTTCGCTCGGTAGAAGAACTCCCAGACTACGCCCGCCATCGAAGGGAACTATTCACTGCAGTTGGCTCCCAACCAGCGGCATAACCTTTGCGCAGGATTTCCTTGTGAAGTAGATGGTTATGCAACGAGACCATTGGGGCATCATCATACTCTTTGCCCTCATCGCACTCGGCGGGGTGTGGAGCTTCACGGCAATCCTACCCGCAACCCCCCTCTTTCCAACGAACCAGCCTCTCACAGCCGCCACGCAACTGGCCAATGCGCCACTACAGGAACCGCAGGGGTTTGACCCACTGATACCGGTCGATGAACTTCCCTTGCAGGCAAGAGGCGTCGCTGTGCTCGATGTGGCAACGGGAAAGCTGCTGGGGGGAATACGGCCCACGAGCACATTCCCGCTCGCTTCACTCACCAAACTCTTTACTGCACTCGCGGCAGTAGAAGCCCCCTACCCTCAATCGTTCGTGACGGTGCTCCTCTCCGCCTCATCTTCCCCTTCCCGCGCTGCTTTCATTGGAGGAACAGGTGTCTCCCGTGGGCAAGGGAACGAGCAAGCGCCATCACAGCGGATCACCATTCCCTTCTCAATCGCACTCGCACTCCTCTTGAGCGCTTCGTCAAACGAGGCAGCAGAGGCAATCGCGCAAGGGTTTTGGTACAGCAAGCGTGGTGATGCGGCAGCACGCCGTGCTATGTTTCTCAAGGCAATAAACATGCTCGCCCAATCGCTCCACCTCTCTTCTGTTTCGATTCAATCGCCCTCCGGTCTCGACTTCGAAGACAAGTACCCCTCTGCGCTTGGTTCTCCCCTCGACATTGCCCGACTCGTCCGGTACCTCTTTCTCCGGTATCCCCAGATTGCGAAGGCGACACTGCACCCATCCGTCACCGTCACGCTCCCGGACGGCGAGGTGGTTACATTTTCCAACACAAACCCCACTGCGATTCGCGACACGAGAATCCGATTTTCAAAAACCGGTTTCACCAACAGCGCGGGAGGCAATCTCGCCGTCGTCGTTGAGTTTGACCCGCAGCACCGGGCTGTCGTCGTCGTGATGGGTTCTACCTTTGCGGGGAGGTTTCGTGATGTTGTGCTCCTCCTTGACCACTTGTCCTCCGCGTTCCGCTCCGGGAAATGGTAAGCTGAGAGCAGGCCTATGGATTCGACCGCCCTCCAACTCCTCATTCCCGCCGTCACTGCATTCGTCATTGGCATCGGCCTGACCCCACTCGTCACCCATTTTCTCTATCGCTTTAAAGCATGGAAGAAAAAAGGGGGGAAGGGGAGAGGTTTAGGAGGAGGCGGGACACCGGAATTTGATCGCCTCCACCATGAGCGGGAGATACGGGTCCCTCGTATGGGGGGCGTGGTGGTGTGGGGATCCGTACTCCTCACGACGCTCTTCTTTTGGGGTCTCGCTGCATTGGGAGATCGCGAGGGGGTAGGGAGTTTTCAATTTCTTTCGCGATCACAAACATGGCTTCCGTTGAGTGCACTCCTCTTTGGCGCAGCAATCGGGCTCATCGATGATATCCTCACCGTGCTCCCTCACGGGCGGGGCCTCCCGCTCTCCTTCCGCCTTGTGCTCGTTGCAGCCTTTGGTGCCATCGTCGGGTGGTGGTTCTGGAGCAAACTCGAAGTCTCTTCTATCGCGTGGATAGGAGACTCGGCAATAGAGGTTGGCATCGGCCTGCTGCTCGTTACGACGCTCCTTGCGCTTGCCCTCTACGCGGCAGGCGTGATTGACGGGATAGACGGCCTTGCCGGCGGTGTCTTTGCCACCATCTTCGGCGCCTACGGTGTGATAGCCTTTCACAACCAACAGTACGACCTCGCCGCTTTTTGCTTCGCCATCGTCGGAGCGCTCCTCGCGTTCCTCTGGTTCAATATCCCACCGGCACGCTTCTATATGACGGAAACAGGTATTATGGCGCTCACCATGACACTTACCGTCATCGTGCTGATGACCGACACACTTGGAGGAGGGAAGGGGGTTCTTGCGCTTCCCATCGTGGCGTTCCCGCTCGTAATCACCGTTGCATCAAACATTATTCAAGTTGTCTCAAAGCTTCTTCGGAGTGGTAAGAAGGTGTTCCGCATCGCTCCACTCCATCACCACTTTGAAGCCATTGGTTGGCCACCATATAAGGTCACAATGCGGTACTGGGTGTTCTCGCTCTTTTGCGCGTTCGTCGGGACACTTGTCGCAATCGGCCTCTAACGGTCTGCGTATGCGCGCCGTCTTCCTTCCGATTCGGAAGGCAGTCTCCCACGCCTCCCGAATCCCACCCGATCGTCTCACGCTCCTCCTACTAGGCGCACTCATCATACTTGGCCTCATCACTTTCCTATCCTCCACACTCTCACTCCTCGCAACCGGCGAAAATGCGACGCTCGGCAGAGTCCTCCTAACGCAGTTGGGCTTCGGCGTTGGTGTAGGCATTGGCTTGCTCATGCTCGCATCCCGACTTCCTTTGCGTTGGGTACGCTCCACAGCCCCTTTCTTCTTTTTCCTTGCCCTTCTGCTCGAAATCCTCACCTTTTTGCCCGGTATAGGTATCGAAATCAACGGAGCGCGCCGCTGGATCAACCTCGGATTCACCACCCTCCAGACGAGTGAGGTGATGAAGTATGCCGCCTTCCTCGCTGCCGCATGGGTGCTCTCTCTGCCCAAACGGGTTCCGTGGCATCAGCGCCTCACCCTCCTTGCAATCGTGCTCGTGCCGGCTTCTCTCCTCCTCGTTATTCAGCGCGACACAAGCAACCTCGTCATCACGATCCTCACGGTAGGAACAATGGCGTTCGTAGCCGGTCTGCCGTGGCGGTTCATTGCGTGGGGCCTTCTTGGAGCGGTCGTAGGATTCCTCCTCCTTGTCGTTGCGCGCCCGTACATCTGGACCCGTCTTGCTGTGTTTCTCGGTCTCATCGATGATCCTCTTGGAGCGAGCTACCAGGTGGAAACAGCAAAAATTGCGGTGGGATCAGGTGGCCTGTGGGGAAAAGGGGTAGGGGAGGGGATTGCCAAATTCAGCGGTTTGCCCCAACCGCTCAATGATTCCATTTTCGCCACCTATGCAGAAGAGACCGGTTTTGTGGGATCCCTCCTCCTCATTACCCTTTTCATGGTACTCGGCGCCCGTCTCCTGTGGTTGGGATACCGCCTCCTCCCACGGGAAGCGTTCGGTGGACTGCTGCTCATCGGATTTGCTACACTCCTCAATATGCAGGCTCTCTGGAATATTGGCGCGATGGTGGGAGCTTTCCCTTTGTCTGGTATGACACTGCCCTTTTTTAGCCAAGGGGCAACTTCTTTGCTCCTCCTGCTGCTTGCAAGTGGTGTGGTGTTGCAGGCGACCCGGTTTCGCGTATGAGAATTGCCTTTACGGGAGGAGGAAGTGGGGGGCATTTCTACCCCATCATCGCCGTTGCTGAGGCGGTGCGGGAACTTGCCGCGGAACAACACCTCCTCCAACCGCGCCTCTACTACCTTGCCCCCGATCCCTTCGACGAACGTCTACTTTTTGAGCTGGATATTCAATTCATTCGCATTCCGGCAGGGAAGCTCCGCCGCTACGCAAGCGTCTGGAACCTCTTCGACCCCTTCAAGACCCTCGCAGGGACGCTTCGGGCGTTGAAAATACTCTATCGCATCTTTCCTGATGTAGTATTCAGCAAGGGGGGCTACGCGAGCGTGCCGGTTGTTACTGCAGCACACATCCTCCGTATCCCCATCGTCCTCCACGATTCTGACGCGATTCCCGGCAGAGCAAATCTTCTTGCCCGGAAGTGGGCCGACCGCATCGCCGTCACCTATCCCGAGGCCATCCCCTACTTCGATGATGTGAAGGAGAAAGTGGCGCTCATCGGCCACCCGGTTCGGCGCTCAATGCTCACCCCTCCATCTCACGACGAGCGATCCTTCTTCGGCATCAGTGATCCAGCCACACCTATTGTCGTGTTCCTTACCGGATCATTGGGAGCAAAAGCAATCAACGATGTGGTGTTGAAATCCCTGCCGGATCTGGTTGAACGCTTCTATATCATCCATCAGACCGGCAAAGCTCACATTAAGGAGGTGGAGCAAACCGCCCGGGTCATTCTCCGTGGCAACCCGAAGGGGTACCGCTACCAGCCCCACGCGTTCTTGGGCGATGCCGCGCTCCGGGCGGCATTCAGCGCCGCTGCGGTCGTGGTGTCTCGCGCGGGAAGTGGGACGATTTCCGAACTTGCCTGTATGCAGGTTCCCTCCATCCTCATCCCCATTCCGGAAGAGATTAGCCGTGACCAGCGGAAGAATGCGTACGCCTACGCGCGGCTCGGTGCCGCGACCGTCATCGAGCAGGCGAACCTCACACCCCACCTCTTACTTGCAGAAATTGAAAAAATTGCTGCCAACGCTCCACTCCGACGGTCAATGGCGCAGCAGGCCCGCCGCTTCTGCCGCCCAGATGCGGCACGAATCCTCGCGCAGGAACTCCTCCGCTTTGGGGTTCAACACGAACGATCCTCCTCTCCCTCGTAATTCCTGTGGTATGCATTCGCAATCCAATCGCGTCGTCACACGCATTGCACCAAGCCCAACTGGTTTGCTCCATGTGGGCACCGCTCGCACCGCCCTCTTCAACTACCTCTTTGCCAGAAAACATGGCGGCACCTTCCTCCTGCGTATTGAAGACACAGACAGGAACCGGTCGCGCGAGGAGTATGAGGCGAACATTCTCGATGGACTGCGGTGGCTCGGCCTGTGGCCTTCATCGCAGGGGCCGTCACTCCGACAGAGTGAGCGCACTGCCCGATACCGCCAACTTCTGGAACAGTTGATTGAAGAAGGAAAGGCGTACCTCTCACGCGAGGAGAGTAAGCAGCACCCCGGATCAATGGTAGAGGTCGTCCGCCTTCGAAATCCCGGTGGAACCGTCACGTTCTCTGACCTCATCCGGGGAACCGTGACGATGGAGGTAGACTCACTGGGAGATCTCGTGCTCGCCCGATCCCTCGATGCTCCGGTCTACCATTTCGCTGTCGTGGTCGATGATGCCGATATGGGAGTGACCCACATCATCCGTGGCGAGGACCACATTGCCAATACCCCGCGTCAAATTCTCATTCAGGAAGCGCTCGGCGTGCCACGGCCGCAGTATGCCCATCTCCCGCTCCTGCTCGCTCCAGATCGCTCCAAACTCTCGAAACGGCACGGCGCTGTTGCGGTGAGCGAGTATCGCACAAAAGGCTACCTCCCCGAAGCCATCATCAACTACCTCGCGCTCCTCGGATGGAATCCCGGCACAGAGCAAGAGCTCTTTGGAGTGTGGGAAAGGGAAGGGGAGGAGTATACCTCCCTCGAGCTGGTGCTCGAGGATCTTACTGCTGTGTTCTCTCTTGAGGGTGTCCAGAAGGGGGGCGCAATGTTCTCCCTCGAGAAGCTCCGCTGGTTCAACGCACAGCATCTCCGACGGAAGGATCGAGCCTTCCAGCTTGCCTACATCGCCGAAGCACTCCAGCCGTATGAAGGGAAGAATGGAATCCTCCGTGCTATCTCTGCCGCACCGTCGGCGCTTGCTGATTTCCTTGGACGAGTTTCTGTGGGAGAAGAAATCCTGGAAAAGGCGAGGGAAGGGGAGTGGCGCTACTACGAGCAACCCCCGGTTGCCTTTCCTGAATACGTAGAGGATCCCCATGCGCTCCTCCAGCTCCTCCTCCAACGCGTGCAACCCACCTCCTGCGAGGACTCGCCACTTCCCCTAGCTGTTCGCCTCCTTTCGGCTGCGCAATCCTTCCTTGCAAAAGAACAAACGTGGGATGCGTTCCACCTTGAGGAACGTATTCGAAGCATCTTCATACCGGACATCCTCGGCAGCTTGCCTTTGAAAAATGCCGGTTCTATCCTGTGGCCGCTCCGCGTCGCGCTCTCCGGAAAGGCCCGCAGCCCCTCTCCCTTCGTGCTTATGGAGGCGCTCGGGAAGGAGGAGACGCTCCGGCGTCTTACCCAGGCGATCGATCTCTTGCAGGCTGCCCATTCCGAACCGTAAGCAGCAGTCCCTTAGGAATACCCCAACGGAAACGCGGTATACTACCGGCTAATGCGGCAACCTTCTGCGTCCCTTCCGCTCATAGTGGTAGCGGTGGCAATCGTGTTGGTGGGCAACTTCCCAGCGGCCCAAAGCTTGGCAGTGAGTGCTGAAGAACTGCAGACGAAGATACAGAATCGGCAGCAATCACTCAAGGAGCTTGAAAAGGAAATCGAGCGGTATAAAGCGGCACTCCGCTCCCTCGCAGGTACCAGGAGGACCCTTGCGAACACACTCCGCTCGCTCCGCCTCACGGAACGGAAACTTGCTGCAGAAATTCAATTGACCCAACGAACGCTCGAGACAGTGCGACGCGAGATTGCGCAACTTTCCGCTCAAATCGCCTCGACCACTCAATCGATCCAACTTCTCCGCACAACCATTGCCCAGCAGCTCCGACACATCGAACAACTCGACGATGTGAGCGCTGTTGAAGCCATTCTCTCTCGCGGCTCGTTGAGCGCTCTGTGGGAGGAAAATGAGACACTCCGTTCTGTGCAGCACGCCCTGAGCCTCCACACGAAAACCCTCAACCAGCAAAAGCGGCAACTACTCCAGGCACGAAGCCAACGAGAAGCAAAAGCGAGGAGACTCGAAGCGCTCCTTCGGCAACAGCGAGCGCAACGAGAATCGCTCGCGCAAGCGAAACGTGACCGTGAGCAGCTCCTCCAAAAAACGAAGGCGCAAGAGGCTGCCTACCAAGCCCTTCTCGCCAAGAAACGCAGAGCCCGCGCCGCCATAGAAGCGGAATTGAATCAGCTTGCCGCACAGCTTTCCTACCTCTTAGATCCCACCAAACTGCCGGGGAGGGGCGCGCTCTCATTCCCGTTCTCTCTTTCATACCAACAACGATCCTGCCGAGAGTGGGAACGAGAGCTTGGCAATCCCTTTTGCATTACCCAATACTTCGGCAATACCCCTTTTGCCCGTTCAGGTGCGTATCGGGGTAGGGGGCATAACGGCATCGATTTTCGTGCCCCGCTTGGCACCAAGGTCTACAGCGCAGGCGTAGGAATCGTCCGAGCGATAGGGAATACCGACCGCATCCCTGGTTGCTTCAGCTACGGCAAATGGGTCCTCATCGACCACCCAACCGGCATTGCCACCCTCTACGCCCACCTCTCCAGTATTGCTGTGAGACCGGGCCAACGAGTCACCCCCAGCACGCTTATTGGCCTTTCTGGTGCCACCGGCTATGCAACCGGCCCACATCTCCATTTCAGCGTCCTCGCACGCGATGGAGTAGAAGTGAGAAACCTTGCAGCGTTCTACCGATCCATAGGGAGGAAACCAATCACGCCATGTTCTCGTGGCGGTGCGGTGATTCCTGTCGCCGCTTTTTCCGCCTACCTCAACCCGCTCGATTTCCTCCCACGGTAGGAAGAGAAACGGAGAGAGGTCTAATGTTTTGCGACATTACTACTGGCTGGTTCTTTTCCAGAAGAGGGAAGTGTGGTATGTTGCTTTTATGAAGGCTTCCAAAGATTACGAAGAATCCGGGCAGCCAGACAAGGCGGGAGGGCAAGAAGTCGAAGGAGAAGGCGGTGAGCAGGAGATTCATGTTGTATCGCCTAACACCACTTCCGCTCTCTACTGCAACAGCGTACAAGTGAATGTGACGGATGATGCGGTTATTCTCCAGATGGTGTATGTCCGCCCCGGCACGAAGCAAGGCGTGCTCCTGAGCGAGGTGGCCCTCTCCCCGCAGCATGCCATCCGACTCACCCAAGTGATTGACACCACGGTGAAGCGACACTTTACCCGCCACTTGTCGCTCGATTAACGTAGTTGCGGGAACTCTACGGTCGAGAGAGGTAGGGATGATATGGGAAAGTTTCCTTTCTCTCCAGAATCACATTTTTTTGCCCCTCCGGAGAAATCTTCTGGGTCCTCACAGAAACCAAAGAAACGAACCAAGAAACGCGCGACTGAATCCATCCGCACGTTCGCCGATATACTCTCCTCCATACCCCCAACCCACCAATTAGTGCAGGCCTACCAAAACCTTGAGTCCGCAGGGATAGAAAGCGAATTGCGGGAGCGCATCTACTTTATGGTCCGGAACAACTTCCTCCGGATGCTCCGCACGCTTGTTTTCCTCCACAAACTGGAACATGGCACATCTTCAGCACCAACTCGAGATACGCTCACGCTCTTTGCGCTCACCTTTGGTGCTCCCCATCAGCTGCTCTACAACATCGCCCCTTCTCTTGCTCGTCAGCACTGGCTTGGATCGCCACTCGACCCATCGCTTCCAATAAAGCAGGTGCTCGAGATGCTCTCCGCATGGGAACACGCAGACCCCCGATTGAAAGAGTCGGCCGAGTATAAGGAGCGTGTCGAAGCAACAGAGCATCTCACACAAGCAATGGCGCAACTTCGAGAAGAGGGAGACGCTATTTACCAGAATCTACTCCACACGCTTCAGGTGGTGTTCCAAACAATCCCACAGGAAAAAGAGAGAGCTGCGGTAGAACGAGCGATAGCACAAGTGATCCGCAACCTCGAGGAATGCTCCCACAACCTTGAACATCTCGCTGTCAAAGAAATATCCCTCCTCCACAAGGCCCGCCGATTCTCCCTCTTTGAAGTTTTGAGAAGGGATCTTGCCTTTTTCCGTATAACCGCAAGACCTTTCCTCCTCTTTCTCTCTATTGAAGGGGAAGAGAGAGTGTATCCCGGTGTTCTTGCAGCCCTCCGAAGTGACCCGCACCACACACGCCCAACAGAAGAGGAAGAGCGGTATACGGTCTGCTTTGCAGCCCCCTTCATTTCCGAAACACCCCCTACAGAAGGGTTATCGCAATGGCATGTCTTCACCTTTCCCTTTGTTCGGAGTGCAACGAAAGGGAAGAAAGCTGGCGCCCTGGAGTCAAGCTTGGTAGGGAAGCGTGTTGCGTTTTCCGGAAGCGCCTCGTTCCAGCACAACCTCCTTACCGCTCTCACAAAAGAGGAAAAGCCCTCATCCCGCAAGACGCAAACAGAGAAGACCAAACTTCTCTTTTCCAAGGAACACAGACAGCTTATCGCAAATCGACTCAAAGAACTCCTCTATTCTGAGTCTCGATTTCCGGAAGCGCTCGAGAACAATCTCTATCGGGCATCCGAGCTGGTTCGAAGATTGTCAGATTTTACCTTCTCCTTACACATTTTTGTAGCTGACCAAGAGTCGCTGAAGAACCTGCTCCAACTCCGATACGCTACCGATAACCCGCATCGATCTATTAAGGATGCAGCCTTGCACGATCTAACGGCATTTGCTACCGCGCTCCGCACCGCCATCCTTGCTGAAGGGATTGCCATTGCTAAAACCATCGTAAAAGGAGGTCGTGAACCAGAACATTTGTTGTTGGATGAAAAAACTGTGCGCGCAACGCTGCATCTCAGAAAAAATAACCAGGCTTTTATCGAGCGCTTCTCTCGATTCCTTGAAAAATTGTACGAACTCCATAAAAAAGGTGATAGCCGCACTTCCAAAACAATAGACAAGAAGCAGTAAGACTTTCTTCTTACGAGTCACCAATATGTCGTAAAAGATATATTGCTCGACATTACGGCACTCGTTGAGTGTTTTTGCCTCCCCAGCTGCGTAAGACAGCATACCGCCATACCCACTCTCCGACTTGCGAAGATTGCCACAGCTCGCTACTCTTTCATTCGAGGCAACACCCGCGCCGTGTAAGGCGCTGAAGTTCGGAAGCTCGCAGGCCTCTTCCTTCCAGTACAACCATTACCAGTTTGCATATCGATAACTCTCGCATATGCAGCAATGTCCAATGTGCTTCCATTCCTTTCGAGCTCTCCCTCCCCTTCCTTGGCAGGCACTCGTGCAAAATTTCGACGCCTGCCGTGTGCTGTGGGACCTTCTTCGAGAGGGCCACTGCTGGTTTTGTTTCAAGAAAGCCTTCGACGAAATCATCGTGGATGACGAACTCGCTGAAATGAACGGCAACCGGGAATATCTCCTTCGCGCCTACGCTCTGGCATTTCGGCGCGTAGTGCTTAATCGAGAGACCGCGAAGCTCCCTCTCCTTACCGGAAACTCGAAGTGTCTCCAACGGCTCCTTCGCCCTTCGCTGGCCAAAAAGCCAACGAGAGAGATTGTCGCGTTGCTGGAGCAAACCGGCGCAGCAAAGGATGCGCTTGATATTATCGCCCGCGCCTTCTGGACCTACGCGCAGATGCATGCAGTTGAAATAGAGGAAATGGATTGAGCTACCTCCTCCTTCCCCACCCTCAGAAAAAAGATACCCATTCCTGCTGCCTCGGTGTTATTGAGGAATGCAAGCAGGCACACCACATCCCGCCTCAGTGGCAGGGTGTGGTGTGCAGG
>WFWM01000025.1 GCA_015491145.1 Patescibacteria group bacterium
ACCTTGAGGACATCACGCTCCGCGGGATCCGCACGCTTCGGGAGGCGGAGGTAGTATTTGCCGAAGACACCCGTCGGGCCCGGACGCTCCTTGCTGCCCTCCAGATTCCGGCGCCTCGGCTCGTGCGTGCCGATGAGGCAGCGCTCGAACGAGGGACTGCAATCCAGAGAGCGATTGCCCTGCTCCGGGAAGGGAAGCTTCTTGCCTTCCTCACCGACGCTGGCACACCCGGCGTTGCCGACCCCGGCTGGCGGCTTGTGGCGGCAGTGCGGCAGCTGCTGCCGGAGGCGGCAATCGAAGTCGTCCCCGGCCCTTCCGCCCTCACAGCAGCGGTGGCAGTCTCAGGGATTCCGCTGGAACGGTTCGTCTTCTTCGGCTACCCGCCGCGCAAGAAAGGGCGCCAGGCGTTCCTCGCGGATGTTGCCCGTGAGCCGCGTGGGGCGGTGCTCTTTGAGAGCTCGCACCGGATAGCGCAGACTCTTTCGCTTCTCGCGCAAGAGGCGCCGGAACGATTCGCATTTTGGGGCAGGGAACTTACGAAGTTGCACGAGTCCCACCGCGCTGCCACGCTCCGCGAGCTGTGGGAGGCGCTATTGGCGGATCCCTCGCTCCAGAAGGGCGAGCATACGCTCGTGCTTGCCCCTCGCGCATTTCGCCTCGGGCAGTCGCTGTGGCATACTGGGGAGGTATGCGGTGGCGACGCGTGAGCACAATGCTCTTGTGGGCAGGACTCTTCGGTATTCTCCTTGCCGTTGCCGGCGTGCCGCAGGCGTGGAAGGAAATCGGGTTCCTCTTCCTTGGTGGAGGGTTAGTGGCGATGGGAGTGTGGATGCGCACACTGCTTCCGCCACCTCGCGCTCGTCGGGCGAATGTCTTTGAGGAGGCGAGACCACCGAAAAGGAGAGGTGGTGAGCAACAAGGGAGAAGCAGAGGGGAGATGCCGCAGCCGGAGCACACACCGAAGTCAGACACTCCGTAGCGATATGGCGACGCGCACGAAGAATCGTCGCCGCGCCCGGCGATTTACTGCGCTGTGGTACGCGGCCGCTGCCGGAGGCATTGCCGTAGGGGCAAGCGGCGCATTCTTTGGCTGGTTCGGATGGTCGAATGCCACCTACACGCCGGAAGCGTTCCTGCCTCAAGGATCCCTTTCCCAGCAGGGCACCACGACGGAACGTGCGGATGGGACGCACGCTCCTGGCAATGCAAATTCCTTGGAGGATCCGACCTCTCCCCTCTACCTCCCAACTCCCGAGCCGGTTCGCGCAATCTATATGAGCCAGTGTGTCGTCGGCTCACCGGAACTGCGGGATAAACTCGTCCGCCTTGTTGCAGCAACGGAGCTCAACGCTATCGTGATCGATGTGAAAGACTACACCGGCACAATAGGGTTTCCCACCGAACACCCGCTCCTCAAAGAAGCGGCACTCCGGCGTTGCGGCGCGCGGGATATGCGTTTGTTCCTCCGTTCCCTTAAAGAAAAGAGAATCTACACCATTGCCCGCATCACCGTCTTTCAGGATCCGTGGTATGCCGAGCGCCATCCTGATCAGGCGGTGCAACGCAAGAGCAAACCCGGCACCATTTGGCGGGACCGCAAGGGGCTCGCCTTTGTCGATGTATCGGCGAGGCCATTTTGGGAGTACATCCTTACGCTCGCGCGGCAAGCGCGTGCAGTAGGGTTTGATGAAATTAATTTTGATTACATTCGCTTCCCTTCCGACGGGCCGATGGACGACATTGCGTTGCCGTGGACGAAGGAAACACCGAAGCCGGAGGCGCTCGAGCGCTTCTTCGCGTTCCTCGACCGGGAGCTGCGGAAGAAAGACGGGGTCCCCATTTCCGCGGATCTTTTTGGAATGACGACTACCGCCCTCAATGATCTCAATATCGGCCAGGTGCTTGAGCGGGCGGCTCCCTACTTCGATTACCTCGCACCGATGGTGTACCCCTCCCACTACCCGCCCGGATTCATCGGCCTCTCCAACCCAAATTCCGATCCCTATCGGGTAGTGTTCCATTCCCTCTCGCAGGCTATCGAGCGGCTTGAGGCGACTTCCTCGCCGTTCCAAACGCTCCAACACGAGCCCCGCTTGATGCGCACACGCGTCGTGCCGGCATCGTCGTCAAGCCCCACGACGACGCAACAGGTATGGATGGGGCGCTACCGAAAACCCTCCTACCCGCGAAGTATGCTCCGGCCATGGCTGCAGGATTTTGACTACGGCGGCACCTACGGGCCGAAGGAGGTGCGCGCGCAAATACAGGCAGTCTACGATGCTGGTCTCTCCTCGTGGATGCTGTGGTCGCCCTCCAACCGCTACACGCGGAAGGCACTCCGGGTGGAACCCTCCGAGCCCTCTCAACCGCGGTGAAGGTTCGCTGCTTTAGGGTGGGAAAAGGGGTGCGAGTGTGCTACACTCCCGCTATGGTGTCAAGGGACGAACCGGCACAGGAGACAGTGGTGCTCCTCGGAGAGACAACTGCGCGGGGGAAGCACCGGCGGTTCGGCATCAAGGCGTCTGACCGAATGCGCCACATCTACCTCATTGGAAAGACGGGAATGGGGAAGTCGACGCTCCTTGAGAACCTCGCCATTCAGGATATTCGTCGGGGAGCCGGTGTCACCTTCGTCGACCCTCACGGCGCTTCGGCAGAGCGGCTACTGGCGTTCATTCCGCGTGAGCGGGTGCGGGATGTGATCTACTTTGCTCCGTTCGACCTCGAGCATCCCATAGCGTTCAATGTGCTGGAGAAGGTCGACCGCGACAAGCGTCACCTCATCGTTTCCAGTCTGATGGCGACCTTTGAGAAAATCTGGGTCGATGCGTGGTCGGCACGAATGGCGTACATCCTCCAGAACACCCTGAGCGCTGTCTCTTATACACATCTG
>WFWM01000026.1 GCA_015491145.1 Patescibacteria group bacterium
CGTGTGGCGCACCGCTGCAAGAGAGGTTTCGGAGACTTCAGCCATACATCTTTCCTTCAACGACGCTGCCTAGTAAAGCAAACGCTGTGCGGAGCGTCTACCTACTGCCGCGAGGGAAGTGTGGATTGCGCGGTAGTTGCATTCCGTTGGGAGAGCATTCGACGAACATCTTCCAGCGTCTTTACCCGTTCAGCGACGAGGCTCTTCTCATCGTTTCGAAGGGTCACCTTCCCTTCCACAGCGAGGCAGGCTTCCGGCGCAATGAGCGAGCGGTAGGTATGGTACGCATCGGGGAAGAACGCCACCTCGATGCGATCTTCGAGATCTTCGAGCTGCACGAACGCCATCTTTTCTCCCCGTCGGGAGTATACCTCCCGCACCTCCGTCACAACGCCTGCCGCTGTTGCCTTCGCTTCCACCGGCACGCGTTCCTTGATAGCGCGATTCGATGCTTTCCGGTGCGCCATCACATCGCGGTAGGTATCGAGCGGATGGCCGGAAACGTAGATGCCAAGCAATGCTTTCTCGTAGGAGAGGCGCTTTTGCAGTGGCCACGGCGGCACGGGAGGGAGACGCAGGGGGGGGTGGGATTCTCCCTCTGCGGCAAAGAGTGAAGGTTGCGAGGATGAGCCGGCGCGCACCTCGCGCAGGTAGGTGAGGAGCCGTTCAATATGCTCCACCATCTGCTCACGCTCGTAGCCGAGATGGTCGAGCGCTCCGCTGAGGATGAGCGACTCGAGGGCACGACGGTTGAGGAGGGTGTGGTCCATCCGCGCGAGGAAGTCTTCGAGAGAGGAGAAGGGGCCGTGCGCCTCCCGTTCCTCCACAATAGCGCGGGCGACTCCCTCTCCGAAGTTCTTGATGGAAACGAGCCCGAATCGGATCTGGTGCTCCTGCGTGTGCTCCGTAAAGGAAGGATGGGAATGGTTCACATGGGGCGGCGCCACGGTGATGCCCATCCGCCGACACTCCTGCACGAGCTTTGCCACCTCCTCTGTGTCTCCCGCTTCAGCGGTGAGCACGGCCGCCATATACTCTTCAGGGTAGTTTGCTTTCATATAAGCGGTTTGGTAGGCGACTCTTCCGTAGCTCGCTGCGTGCGCCTTGTTGAAGCCGTAGGCAGCAAACGGCTCGATGAGTGCCCAGAGCTCCTGCGCTGTTTCCTCGCGCATCCCGTGGGCAATGAGCCCCTTGATGAGTTTTTCTTTCTCTGCCGCCATCACTTCAGGAATCTTCTTCCCCATTGCCTTGCGGAGCTTGTCTGCCTCGAGCCATGAGTAGCCGGCGAGCTTGATGGCAATGAGCATCACATCGTCCTGGTACACGAGGATACCGAAGGATCGCTCGAGGATGGGGCAAAGCCGCTCGTCGAGGTAGGTGATGAGGTGTGGGTTGTGCTTCCGGGCAATATACTGCGGGATGCTGTCCATTGGCCCCGGCCGGTAGAGGGCGACCATTGCGTTGATGTCGTGGATGGTCGTTGGCTTGAGCTCCTGCAGAAACTGTGTCATCCCGGCGCCGTTGAGCTGGAAGAGCCCCATCGTCTCCCCGCGGGCGAGCATTGCGAAGGTTTTCTCGTCATCGAACGGAATGTGCTCTATATCAATGTGCACCCCGCGGTTGCGCGCCACGCGCTCCACCGCATCGGCGAGGATGGCAAGGTTGCGGATGCCGAGGAAGTCGAACTTAAGGAGCCCGACGCCGTCTTCTCCGACTGATCGCATCTCGTACTGCGTGATGAGCTTTCCCGTCCCCTTCGGATCGAGCTGGAGCGGCACATGGTCGGTGAGGGGGTCCGGCGAGATGACCACACCAGCGGCGTGCACGGAAATGTGGCGCGCCTTCCCCTCGATTTTCTGGGCAAGGTCTATGATGCGACGCGCGTCGGCGTCCTCCTTGTAGAGCTTTGCAAGGTCGGGCTCAAGCTCCATTGCCTTTGCGATAGAGATGGGGAACCCCTGTCTCCCCATTGGGATGAGCCGAGCGATGCGGTCGCCAACGCTGTAGGGGTAGCCGAGCGCGCGGGCGACATCGCGCACCGAGGCACGAGCGAGCATCGTGCCAAAGGTGCCGATTTGCGCCACCTTATCGTGGCCATACTTTTCCCGGGCATACTCAATCATTTCATCCCGTCGGTTATCCTGAAAATCCATATCGATATCCGGTGCGGAGGGGCGTTCCGGATTGAGGAAACGCTCGAACGGGAGTTGGAACTCGAGAGGATCCACATTCGTGATGCCGAGCACGTAGGTGGTGAGGGAGCCGGCAACGGAGCCGCGAATGGTCGTGTAGATACCGCGGGAGCGGGCTTCCCGCAGCAGATCCCCGACGACGAGGAAGTAGGTGGCGTAGCCTTTCTTCTCAATAATGGAGAGTTCGTAAGAGAGGCGCTCGCGCACGACAGGGTCGTCCGGATCAAGACCACGCCAGGGCACCCCCTCCCACGCGAGCCGTTCCAGCTCCTGCTGCGGGCTTGTCCCTTTCGGGAGAGGGAAGTGGGGGAATTTCCACTGTCCAAGGGTGAGCTCCCCTGTGCACGCCTCTGCGATGCGATGGGTATTTTCCAACGCCTCCGGCAACTCGTGAAAGAGTCGGTCCATTGCCTCGGGGGCAGGGAAGGAGAGGTCGA
Organism: Patescibacteria group bacterium; assembly: GCA_015491145.1. GTDB lineage: Bacteria > Patescibacteriota > Minisyncoccia > Phycocordibacterales > UBA12088 > J119. The sequence goes on from WFWM01000026.1 coordinate 2,630, forward strand.
AGTCCTCCGGTGGAGTAGTGGGGTCGTAGCCGCCTTGTTGGATCTTGAGGAGGGTGGTGTACGCTTCAACTTCCTCAGGGGTTCGGTAGTACACCTCCCGGTCAGCGACAATCGGCACCCCTTCCTCCCGTGCCAGCTGCACGAGCTCCTGCATCAAGGCGTCGTGCATCTCTGCCTCGGGATGGAGGGTGATCTGCACGTAGAGCGCATTGGGGAAGAGTTCCTGCATTCGTCGGAGAAATCGCCGCGCCTCCTCCGGGTTGCCCTCGCGCAGGTGGTTCGTAGCTGCCCCGGTATGCGCCGGCACAATGGCGATGAGGTCGCGTCCGTAGCGAGTGAGAAGCTCCTCGTCAACACGGGGGGTGTAGTAGAAACCTTCCGTGTGGGAGGCAGTGATGAGCCGGATGAGGTTGCGGTAGCCTTCGGTGGTGCGGGCAAGGAGGATGAGGCGGGATCGGGGCCGATCAATGCCCGCTTCCTTATCGTGCCGACTGCGGGGGGCGAGGTACACCTCAGCACCAATGATGGGTTTCACGCCGGCGGCGGTCGCCTTCTGGTAGAACTCAATCGCGCCGTAGAGTGCGCCAATGTCAGTGAGCGCGAGCGCCTCAACACCTGTTGCCTGTGCGTGGGCGAGGAGCTCGTCGATGGTGGGAAGCGCCTTGAGGAGCGAGAAGTGTGAGTGGACATTGAGCGGCACCCACTGCGTCGCCATTGGCCCTACTATACCACGCGTTCCTTGCGCACGATTGATGGTAGAGTAGGGAGCGATGCTGCGGCGATTTACCGGCCGGCATCCTCGAGGAAAGATCCTTTCGAGAGAGGCGTTCATTGCCGAACTCGAGCGGTTGCGAAGTATGGGCGTGAGATGGGTGGTGGGGTTTGATGAGGCGGGGAGAGGAGCCCTTGCTGGGCCGGTGGTGGTTGGTGGCTGGTGCTGGAGGCTTGCTGATGAGCTGGCTGCCTTGCGGGAGGGTCGGGTTCGCGATTCCAAGCAGATGGATTCCCGCATGCGTGCGCTTGCCTACGAACGGCTCCTCGAGCATTCGGCAGGGAGGGGAGCCGTTGGCTTTGCAAGCGCGCGGGTTATCAACCAGCGGGGCATTGCTGCGGCCGTTGCGGCCGCTGCGCGAGAGGCTGCCCGACGTATCCTCCCTTTTCTCCCGCAGGATCCCGAGCGCGTGGTGGTAGTGTGCGACGGGGCGCTCGCGCCACCGCTTTCCACTCCGTTTTCCTACACGCTCATTGGGGCTGATGCGTGGGTGCCGAGCGTTGCGTATGCTTCCGTTGTAGCGAAAGTGCGGAGAGACCGCTGGATGGTGCGACTTGCGCGCCGATACCCGGCATGGGGGTTTGCTGCCCATAAAGGGTATGCAACGAAGCAGCATTGTGAGGCGGTGCGCCGCATCGGACTCTCGCCCGAACACCGCAGCACGTTCGTGCGGCGCTTGCGGGGAGGGGAAAATGTGGTAAGGTAGCCGCATATGGTTGTGCGAATGCGCCTTACCCGTTCGAAGACGGGGATGCGGCGGAGCCATCACAAGCTCAAGCCGCCTCGCTTCTCGAAGTGCGTCCATTGCGGGGCGCTCCATGTCCGCCACAC
>WFWM01000027.1 GCA_015491145.1 Patescibacteria group bacterium
GCCTCCTGAGGAGAGCCAAAAAACACCCACCGAGGTTGTGTGAGGGATGAGGGACCCATAGGAGCGGCGTTGCTTACTCATTCTGCTGAATGCTCTTCCTCTACCTTCCAGAGATCCACCGCGTGGTCAATGAAGAGAATGCCGTTGAGATGATCAATTTCGTGTTGGAACGCCTGCGCAAGGATGCCGGTTGCTGTGCGGACGAAACGCTCCCCCTTCTCATTGTATGCTTCGATAGTGACGCGGGGGGCGCGCAGCGTTGTGCCGTAAACACCACGCACCGAAAGGCACCCTTCGTCCATTTGCTCCCTCCTTCGATCTGAGGCGGTAATGCGAGGGTTGATGCAGACGAGATCATCTTGCGGGGGAGCGTCGTTGCGAGAAGGGAGAACGCTGCGGGACACGATGAAGAGACGAAGCGAGACGCCGATTTGCGGCGCAGCGAGCGCCGCGCCGTTTGGCTCCTTGGCGAGCACCTCCTTCATTCGGGCGATGATTGATTGAATACGAGGTGTCGCAATATCCTCCAACGGAATCGGCTGCGCCACCTGCCGGAGCACAGGATCGCCGACCTGCACAATAGGGTCTGCGCGGTTCGGGTGCTGAGGGTTAGTAGCCATAGGGTGAGTATAGGAGGAGGGGCTGCCAGACGCAAACACACTACGCGAGAATACTCGACGGGTTCACCTCTACCGTCACGGAAGGGGGAAGCGTGGCGAGGAACTGCGCTAACGTTTCGTTTGGCCACTCGTTGCTTGGTACCCGAAGGTAGAAGTGTTGCAGGGCCCGAGACCCTCGCAAGGGGAACAGACGGCTTCGGCCGGTGAAGTAAGCAGAGGGGAGGTGTGGTTCGAGCGAAGCGGCTGTCTGTTGGATGCGTTGCCGGGAACCAGTGAGGGTAAGGCGCACGAGCACCGCAAAGGGAGGGTAGCCGAGCCGCTCGCGGAGCTCGAGTGTGTGCCGGTACCATGGTCGCAGGAACCCATCGGCGAGGGCTTGAAAGAGGGGTGTGTCGGTTGGGAGGCGCGTCTGCACGATGGTGACCCGCTTCGTGCGCTCTCGCAAGGCAAGTCCAATGCGGAGCGCTCGTTCCTCAGCGTTCCAGCTTGGGAGGGAGAGGATGGTGTCGAAGGAGACGATTGCGGAAAGGTGCACCGGCTTCTGCAACAGAGGTAGGAGTTTCTGGGTGCCCACGAGGATGGCGGGCGAGGTCTCATAGAATCGTTCCAACACGCGGTACGCATCGTCGCGGTTTGGCGTGTGGTCCGAATCAATGACGGCAACCATCGTCTCTGGAAAGAGGGCGGAGAGGAGCCGGGCAACGCGGGCAGTGGCAACACCGAGCGAAGAGAGGCGCCATGAGCCGCAAGAGGAGCACGCTTCAGTTGCAGGGCGGATCGCGCCGCAGGCGTGGCAGAGGAAGAAGGAACGGGTGCCTTCCCGATGAGTGACGAGCGTGGCACCGCAGGCTCCGCATTGGATACTCGCTCCGCAATCATCGCACACCGTCAATGGGGCGAGCCCTCGTCGGGCAGCAAAGAGGACCGCTCTGCCGCCGCTCGTGGTGAGGCGACGGAGCTCTTCTTCCAGCCGTGGGCTCAGGAGCACGGTTCGTTCCTTTTGGAGCGCCGTCTTCGGCTGCGGCGTGGCGTCGGTCGGGTTTCGACGGAGCGAGACGACCTCTGCCGGCGCGGGAAAGGAAATGCGGGCGGTTATCGTCCGCAGCGAACCGACGTTGTGGGTGAGCCATCGGTGGTAGCTCTCAACGGATAGTGGGACATCGGCGCGGATTACCCGCCATCCTGCGAACAAACCGTAGCGTTCGGCGAGTCGCGCGAAGTGGAGGTGGGGACGAGCCGGTGCGATGTAGGCGGGGGAAGACTCCCCTTCAATGATGAGAAGACCAATATCGGCGCGTGGGATAGGGAGGAACGAGGGAGTGGCAACCACCGCCACAGGGTGAGGCTCTTGGAGCACCCTCAGCAGCGTATCCCGAAGCCTCCGTTTTGGTTGGCTGCTGTGCAGGAGGAACGTGTGGGTAGGGGTGTGTCGGGTGAGTGCCGCAAAGACACGCTCTGCTTCTTCAATAGTCGGGCACAGGAGCGTGACCGATTGGTGCGAAGCAAACACCTCACGGACGAGCGTGTGGTATTCCTGCAGGCGAGGATCAGCGTGTTCCTGCAGGAGAAGCACCTGGTCCGCCCCATGGAGAGGGGAGGAAGGGGCTGGTGATGGACTGGCTGTGAGATGGGTGGCAATGGCGGGGGCAAGTTCAAGGAGAGGCTGGGCAAGCGCAAGGCGTAGCACCACGCCAAGAGGCGCTGCGAGGAATCGGGCCTCTTCGCGGAGCGCCGAGAGAAATGGCTCGGGGAGCCATCGTTGACTCGTTTTCGCGGTGAGGCGACGGAGCGTGTAGGGTGCGTGCCGCAGCTCCGCCTTCGCTTCTGCAAGGGGTCGCACCTCATTGACGAGCGCGTAGACCGTGCGTTTTCGCAGGGGAACCCGCACAATGTCTCCTGGCGCAACCTCGAGTGTCGTGAAGTAGGTGAGCGACTCCGCAGTATGAAGCCCCCGCGCCAGCGGTACCACCTCCACGACCCACATCGCGCCTACCATAACGCACTTTTCGTTTGAACGGAACGCGCAAGGGGTAGGGTATACTACCGACGATGGAGGCGATCGAGCGGACGGAGCTCAGCCTCGTGCGCTCCGTGGCAGCAGAGCGACTCGGAGACGACTGCACGGTGTGGGTGCGAGGCCGATGCCCTTTTGAGGGGCGGAAAGTGCTCGTCGTGGTGGGAGCGCGTCGGCACAGCCGGTATGGGGCTCGCGTCTGCCGAGACCTCATCTATGGGCTCGCGAATGCTCCTGTGGTGGTGGTATCAGGCCTCGCCTTTGGTATAGATGCCATTGCCCATCGGGCGGCGCTCGAGGTTGGTCTCCCCACCGTCGGGGTGCCGGGATCAGGCTTGGACGAGCAGGCGCTCTATCCGAGGGAGCACCGTCGGCTGATGCGAGAGATAGAGACGTATGGGGGATGCCTCCTCTCGCCCTTCCCGCCTAAGCAGCGAGGGGCTCCCTGGACATTCCCGGCAAGGAACCGCTTGATGGCGGCGCTTGCCGATGCGGTGGTAGTGGTGGAAGGCTCAGAGCGGAGTGGGACGATGATTACCGCTCACGCGGCAGCGGAATTGGGGGTGAGCGTTGGTGCGGTGCCGGGCGATGTTGCGGCGCCATTGTCAGCAGCACCGCACCGACTCATTCGGGAGGGAGCAACCCTCGTGCGGGGTGCAGCCGATTGCCTCGAGCTGCTCGGTTTTGCCGAGGTGTCTGCGGCACGCGAGACGCGGCAAGGGGAGGCGGTTTCATGGCGTGACGCCTCCGTCCCCCTCCCGGAGCGGGTTGCGGCATTCGTCGAGGAGCAAGGGAGTGCTTCGCGTGACCACATTGCAATGGCGCTCGGGCTTTCCGTCCAGGAAGTGGCGCGCATCGTGAGCCTCTTGGAGGTGGAAGGTATGGTTCGAGATGAGGGAGGGGTGGTGCGACGGGTAGCGGTCTCCTGATGGGTGCGGTAGGATGAGGGGGCACAAAGTGGAGAGGTATGCTCGATATTGCATTCATCCGCGACAACCTCGCGATCGTAAAGGGGGCAGCACGCAAGAAAGGGGTGCGGGTTGATTTCAACCGACTCCTCCGGCTCGATGACGAGCGGAGGAAACTGGTGCAGGAGATCAGTGCGCTGCGAGCTCGTCAGAAGGAAGAGAGCGAGGGGCTTCAGCATCTTTCGGAGGAGGAGCGCGCGGAGCGCGTTGCTGCCCTCCGCGCGCTCAAGGAAGAGCTCCACGCGCTCGAGCAACGGTTCCAAAAGGTGATGAAGGAATGGCGCCTATTGATGCTGCAGGTGCCGAATGTGCCAGATGTGAGTGTGCCGGAAGGGGAGAGCGATACGGACAATGTGGAAATTCGCCAATGGGGAGAGCCTCGAACCTTTTCTTTCCCGCCGAAGAATCACCGAGAGCTGCTCGAACTCCACAGGGGCGCCGATTTTGAACGGGGGGCAAAGGTAGCGGGGTTTCGCGGCTACTTCCTCGAGGGGCCCATTGTGTCCCTCACTTTTGCTCTCTGGCAGTTCGTGATAGACCACTTTCGCGAGCATCACCCTGAGTATCGGCTGATGATGGTTCCTTCCCTCGTGCGGAAGGAACCTTTCCTTGGCACCGGCTACCTCCCGCAGGGGGAGGAGGATCTCTACAAGACGCAAGATGATCTCTACCTTGCCGGAACAGGAGAGGTGGCAATGATGGCGTACTTTATGGACGAGGTGCTCGATCGTTCCCAACTGCCGAGCAAGTTTCTCGCCTTCTCTCCCTGCTTCCGTCGCGAGGCGGGGAGCCACGGGAAAGACACGAAGGGACTCATCCGGGTGCACGAATTTTTCAAGCTTGAGCAGGTGATTCTCTGTGAGGCGAGCCACGAGCAGTCTGTCCGTTTCCACGAGGAGCTTACCGCGAATGCAGAAGAGTTAATGCAGGCGCTCGAAATTCCGTATCGGGTTGTGGTGAACTGCACCGGAGACCTTGGGCTCGGGCAGGTGAAGAAGTATGACATTGAAGCGTGGGTACCATCGGAGCAGCGCTACCGCGAGACTCACTCAGCTTCCTACTTTCACGACTTTCAGACCCGTCGTCTCAATATCCGCTACCGTGATACCGATGGCAAGCTCCGCTACGTCCATTCGCTCAACAACACCGCACTCGCTACACCCCGTATCCTCGTGCCAATCCTTGAGAACTACCAAGAGGAGGACGGCTCAATTGTGGTACCAAAAGTGCTCCGCCCGTACCTCGATCGGGAGGTGCTTGAGCCGGTTCGTCGGTGAGCGGGGAGGGTAAGCGAAAGGAGATATGCCGGATGTGCGCCGACGGAGTCCGCGAGGACTCAGCCGCCCTCGTCGGCGGCAGAGGAGGTGGTGGTGGAGCATCGCTATCGCGGTAGCAGGTGTTGCAGGGTTGCTCGCACTCGTGTCGCGTCCGCTTGCGTTTACGGTGGCGCTCGCTACGCCGGAGGAGGAGCGGGAAGCGCAGCGTATCATTAGGACGGTTTCGGGGCGCTGCTGTGGCGGCGTGATCCCGCAAGCGAACTGGCTCTGGTATCCGAAAGAGACAATCAGGCAGCACCTTACTGCAGCATTCCCTCACTATGCCACTTTCTCCTTTGAGCGGCGAGGGTGGGGCACAGTGCACATTACCGGCACCCTCCGAACACCTTTTGCCCGTTGGTGCCGCGGACAGTGGAATCGGATCGCAGACCTCGCAGAGCCGGAACGGCTCGCGACCGTGCTCCCTGTGCGGGACTGTCCTGCGGCGGTGGATGCCGCAGGGGAGGTGTTTCGCCCTCCATCGGAGGCAGCCGTTCTCACTATCCCTCCGCGCCAATGGGTTTCGGGAGAGGAGGGAGGTATTCCACCTCGAGTCTTGCAAGGGCAGGGAACAGAGGCCTTCGCGTTGCTGCAAGCGCTCGTTCGGTGGTTTGAGGCACGACAAATCCCGGTGGCGCGCATTGAGGAAACGCCAATTGGAATTCGGCTCCAGCTCCGTCCCGGTCCTCTGCTTCTGCTTGCTTCCGTGCAGCATGCAGAGGTTATCCCTACCTCCCTTGAGGCAATGCTCCAGCAAGGTGCTTTCCCCGGCGGAAGCAAGGGTACCTTCCGCACGCTTCCAGAAGCTCTCACTTCCGTCCGCTACATCGATTTCCGTGATTTTCCCCGTGTCTACCTCGGCCCCCGTCAATGAAGTGATAAGCGCGGTGTGGTATAGTAGGTGCAGCAGCCGGCATAGCTCAGTTGGTAGAGCAACCGCCTTGTAAGCGGTAGGTCGTCGGTTCGAGTCCGACTGCCGGCTCACTTACCCTATGCTAGAGGCTCCCACTGTTGATATCCGCTACCGGAGGGATTGCTCCCTCGAAGACCTCCTCAACGCGATTACGCACGCTGATGCGGCCGGTCGCGCACTCGTGCGTCGGGCGTGGGAGTTTGCAGCAAGCGCCCACGAAGGGCAGACCCGAATGAGTGGGCAGCCCTACTTCACCCATGTGGCAGAAACGGCGTATAAGCTTGCCCGCATTGGGATGGGACCAGCAACGGTGGCGGCAGGGCTCTTGCACGATGTGGTGGAGGATGCCGATGTTCCACTCGAGACGGTTGCGAAGGAATTTGGGGAAGAAGTTGCAATGCTCGTCGATGGCGTCACCAAGCTCGGGCACCTGAAGTATCGGGGGGTTGCGCGGCATGTGGAGAGTCTCCGGAAGCTCTTTGTGGCAACCTCGCAAGATATTCGGGTTCTCATCATCCGTTTGATGGATCGGATGCATAATATGGAGACGCTGCGGTACGTGCGTGAGGACAAACGGCACCGTATTGCCCTTGAGACACTCGAGATTTACGCACCCCTTGCAGAACGACTCGGTATGGGGATGGTGCAGCGCGAGCTGCAGGACCTCGCATTCCCTTACGTCTATCCCAAGGAGTACGAGCGGGTGAAGCGGATGATGGAGCGGCGTTCCGCGCGCCTTACGCGGAGCCTCGAGAAAATGCAAAATCGCATCCGCCGTGTGCTCGTCGATGCAGGCATCACGCGGTTCCATACCACCACTCGTCTCAAGGGGCTCTACAGCCTCTGGAAGAAGTTGGATCGAAAGGGAGGCGACATCAACCGTATTTACGATTTAGCTGCGCTCCGCATCATCGTGCCGACGCAAGAGGATTGCTACCGTGTGCTCGGTATCGTGCACCACCATTGGCGGCCGTTGCCGGGGAGAATCAAGGACTACATTGCCTTTCCCAAACCCAACGGCTACCAGTCGCTCCACACGACGGTGTTTTCCGGGGATGGATCCATCATTGAGATACAAATCCGCACATTGGAAATGCACCGGGAGGCGCAGTGGGGCGTCGCGTCGCACTTCTTCTATAAGGAGCAGGGTTCTCTTCCCACGAAGCCGAGGGCTGACAAGGGGTGGCTTTGGGTGCTCCGCCTCCTTCCTCGACGCCAGCGGGTTGAGGGAGAGAAGCAGCAGAACACGGCAGGAGGGAAAACGCAAACAGTTGATATCCCTCAGTGGGTGCGGGATATTGCCGAAGCGCAGCGCGTAGTGGCAGAGGGGGACCCGGCGTTCCTCGAAGAGCTCCGGTCTGATTTCTTCAATCATCGGGTATTCGTCTTCACTCCAAAGGGTGATGTGGTTGATCTCCCGATAGGGGCTTCCCCTGTTGACTTCGCATATGCGATTCACTCGGAAATTGGGAACCATCTCGCTGCCGCACGGGTCAACGGAAAGCTCGTCACGCTCGATACCGAGCTGCGCAATGGCGATATCGTCGAGATTGTAACGCGGCCTACGGCAAAACCGTCCCGCCGTTGGCTTTCCTTTGCTCGGACCGCACTCGCGCGGCGGAAGATCCGTCAGTCGCTCGGGGAAGGGGAGAGTGGGGAAGAGGTTGGGCGCCGGAAGCGGTCAACTCGGGCTAGATCGTAAAGCGGTGCACGGCGTAGAGA
>WFWM01000028.1 GCA_015491145.1 Patescibacteria group bacterium
CCCTCCCAACGCTTTCACCTCCTCATACTCTTCCGGTGTGGCGGTCGCGCCTCCAAGTTTGATATCCACGCCGCGGCCGGCCATATTGGTGGCAATGGTCACCGCCCCTTTCTTGCCTGCCTGCGCAATAATTTCCCCCTCACGCTCGTGGTGCTTCGCGTTGAGCACCACGTGCGGAATGCCTTCCTTCCTCAAGAGCGCGGAGAGGAGCTCGTTCTTTTCAATAGAGACAGTCCCCACCAGCACCGGTTGCCCCTTCCGATGGAGCTCCTTCACCTTCTCGACGACCGCACGAAACTTTGCCTCCTCACTCTTGTAGATGAGATCCGGATGGTCCACCCGACGAACCGGACGATGGGTCGGGATCACGATGACGTCGAGGTTGTAGACGGTTCGGAACTCTTCCGCCGAGGTCTCGGCGGTCCCCGTCATTCCCGCGAGCTTCTCGTACATTCGGAAGTAGTTTTGAAAGGTGACGGACGCGTAGGTGCGTGATTCCCGCTGCACCGGCACTCCTTCCTTCGCCTCAATTGCCTGATGGAGCCCCTCGCTCCAGCGTCGCCCCGGCTGAAGCCTCCCTGTGAACTCATCCACGATGATGACCTGATTGTCGCGCACCACATAGTGCTTGTCCCGCAGGAAGAGGGTGCGCGCTTTGAGCGCGGTGAGGAGATGGTGCACGTACTTGAGGCCTTTGTCGGTGTAGAGATTCTCCACACCAAGCATTTCCTCTACCTTTGCCACACCCTTGAGCGTCATTTCCACTGCACGATGCTTCTCGTCCACGAGGAAATCTTCCCCCGGCACGAGCCGTGCTGCTATATCGGCAAACTGCTTGTAGAACGCCTCCGATTCCTGCGCCGGAGCCGAGATAATGAGCGGGGTTCGCGCCTCATCAATGAGAATCGAGTCCACCTCATCCACAATGGCAAAGTGGTGGCCCCGCTGCCGGAGATTCCTCGGATCGTATTCGATGTTGTCGCGAAGGTAGTCGAACCCAAACTCATTACTCGTGCCATAGGTAATGTCTGCCTCATACGCCTCTCGTCTGCTCACCGGCCGTAGGAATTCATGCACCACACGAAATGATCCGGTTTGATCCCGTTCTCTATCTTCGGACGACCGCTCGGGAGCGTGGGCAGGATCGTAGCGGTAGCTCGCATCCGAATTGATGACGCCAACCGAGAGGCCGAGGAAGTGGTAAATCTGCCCCATCCACACCGCATCACGCCGAGCGAGGTAGTCGTTCACTGTCACAATGTGCACCCCTTTGCCGGTGAGCGCGTTGAGGTAGGCGGGTAGCGTTGCAACGAGTGTCTTCCCTTCGCCGGTGCGCATTTCCGCCACATTGCCCTCATGCAACGCGATTCCCCCCATTAGCTGCACATCGTAGTGTCGTTCTCCCGAAAGGCGCCTCGACACCTCCCGCACCGTTGCAAACGCTTCAGGGAGAATGTCGTCGAGCGTCTCGCCTTTTGCGAGACGCTCACGGAATCGCTCTGTTTGCGAGCGCAGCTCCGCATCGGTGAGCGCGCGCATCTGATCCTCCAACGCGTTGATGCGCGCAACGATTGGCCGGTAGCGTTTGAGAGCCCGGCTCGTTGGTGTGCCGGTGATTTTCTCAAGGAGTTTCAGCACCATACGCAACCATAGGTTTGTGGCCCCCCTACCCTACCACACACCGCCCCCCAAGAAAAAGCGAAACGCACCCACCGGCACCAAAGGTGCCGGTGGGTGCGTGCATAACCTGCGTTCCTAGCGGCGGCGAGACGACTTACGCGTGGACTTCTTTGCCGTCTTGCGCGTCGCTTTCTTCGTTGCCTTGCGCGCAGTCTTCTTTGCCGACTTCCGCGCCGTCTTCTTTGTTGACGAGCGGGAAGCCTTCTTCGTGGTCTTGCGCGCGGTGCGTCGAGTTGCCATAGGTGTTGCCTACGATGCTAATGCAGTAGCCGACCCTACTACTGCGTTATGGTGGTATTGTTGCTCCTCACTCGTACAGACGCAAGAAAGAGGTGTGGATAACTCTCAAGCAATATTTCAAAGTTTTATAAAATGTTAAAACACTGCTTATGTGAGATAGACTCTAGCACCAAAGGCAACGAGCGAAACCAGAGGGAAGAAGCACCTCCACCTCCGGCACCGGAAGCACGCCGAATGCTTCCCACACCATCGAAGCCACCTGACGGGCAAGGTGGAGCACATCTCGGCATCGCCCGCCGGGCTGCACGACAAGCACAAGCGGCTGTCGTTCATACACTCGTGCGGAACCGTGCCGCATTCCCTGTATCCCGAGCGCGTGGTCGAGGAGCCATGCGAGCGCAATTCGGTACCGTTCGTCGCCAACCGCTGTGAAGGGAAGCCTAGGGTAGCGGCTGCGCAGCCTCAGGAATTGCTCCCTTGAAAGTGTCGGGTTTTGAAAGAACGACCCGCCCGTTCCCCATCGCGCGAGTGCAGGGAGTTTCTGGGCTCGCACTGTGCGGATGAAGTCAGCCACACGTCTTGGCGTATCGAGCGTTGCAATTGCTTTTTCCACCGCAGGGTACGGGCGTTGCGGCTCCTGCCGATGCGGATGGAGACGCCAGGCAGCGCGCCACACAATCCAACCCCTCCACTCCCCTTCCTTGAGACTGCTCGTCCGGTAGGAGAACGCCAGTGCCTCCGGACCGACCCGACAGATGGCACCGGTGCGCGGATGGACGAGGTCAGCCCAGAGTAGGAGATCGGAAGATTCCGCTCCGTAAGCCCCGATGTTCTGCACCACGGCAGCTCCCGCCGTCCCCGGAATGCCAGCAAGGCGCTCGAGACCCCACCACCCTCCTTCCGCTGCTGCCTGCACGACGGCGTCCCACCGCGCTCCGCCCTCTGCGACAATGCATGGCACGGTGGTATCGATCCATACGCGATCCATCCGAAGGCGCACCGCAACACCGGGAAACCCGGTATCCGGCACCAGCACATTCGCCCCTTCCCCTAGCACCGCAAACGGGAGTCTCCTGCTTTCTGCCCATCGCGCAACCGCAACGAGCTCCTCGAGCGACGACACTTCTCCCCACCACGCCGCCGCCCCTCCTACGCGAAATGTCGTCCGGGGCGCCAGTGGTACATTGCGAGCGAGGAGCATACCGCTACGGTGCCGAAGGGGCTGATTGTGCTGGAGGAGAAAAGTGTTCGATTTGTTGCAGCAGCATCGTTGCGGTCGAGGCTTGCTGCGGCTGCCATTGTGCCCACTGGCGAATGATTGCTTCCGCACGATCTCGTTTACCAGCAAGAAGCCAAAGTTGCGCCGCAGCTACTACTTCCTCAAGGCTGCTTGTAGGAGAAAGGTGCGCCTCCTGCAAGCGTGCCGCCTCTTCCCATCGACCGATCACCTTCAGCGCCTCAACGAAGAGTGTTTCGGCCTGCTGCGCATCTCCTCCCGTATGCTGGAAGAGGAAGGAGCGCGCTTCCTCCTCTTTCTCTTGGAGGATGAGAACGGCAGCGAGGTTACGCGCCGCCTCATCGTTTTCAGGCGCGAGATCATACGCCCGACGAAGGAGCGTTGCCGCCTCTTTGAGTCTCCCCTGATTGATGAGGAACGAGGCATACGCTGCGAGAAAAATTTGTTTTCTCGGAGAGGCGGCAAGCGCCCGTTCATACCATTGCTCCGCTTCTGCTGTCCTTCCGAGCCCTTCGAGCGTCGCGGCATAGAAGAAAAGGAGCCGCGCATCATAGGGTGCCCGTTGGAGCTCCTGAGCGAGCAGACTTTCAGCAACCGACAGGAGCTTCGGTGCCGCAGGATCCCCCTTGGCTCTCGCCTCCTGCGCAATCTGCATTGCCTGCTCCGCTACTTCCTGACTCCCAATCCCCCAAAAGTGGTATGCCCTCTGCAAGAGGGAGGCTCGCTCCTTTGCTGAGAGGTTCGGCTGCGCCACAGCCCGCACGAGCTGAGAAGCGCTCGCTAAGCCGATGCTGTGATACACCATCATGAGAAGAATCACCAAAAGGACAATAGGAAAGATGACCCCTTGCACCACTGCATCCGACGCCGGTTCCTCGCCTCCCACGCGCGGCGCCAGAGGCGCCGCGCGCTCATTCACCCACGCAAGGAAGGTGGCAAAGAGGAGGTAGCTGGTGAGGTTGTCGAACACGAACAGGTTGTGGAATCCATACGCCGCAAGGAGCCCCGTAAGCACCGCGCGTTCCTCGAGGGAGAATTCCTCCCTCCCCCGCCTGCCCCAGAGGAACCACAACGCAATGCCGTAGAGAGAAAGGTGAAGGAGAAAAGCGGGAATCCCCCCTGCAATGAGCCAGTCGAGGAAGGCGTTGTGCGCCCTATCAAACCACTGCTCCTGATTGTACATCCTTGGGTCGTAGTGTTTGTTGAACACATAGTTGAACCCTTCCTGCCCCCAACCAAAGAAGGGGCGTTCCCGCGCTCCCTCAAGCGCCATTTGCCAAATCATCAGGCGTGCCGCCACCGTCCCTTCTGAAAGCGAAATGGAGGCAAACCGCTTGAGCACCGGGCTTTCCTGCACCCATGGACTCTCACGCACCATCAAGAATCCTCCCACCACGAGGCCTATCGCACCAAGGAGCAGGAGTGCTCCCCACCTCGCCAGCGGTTTTCGGGAACCAAATGCCCAAAGGAGGCTGGTGAGCACCAGCCCCCCAACGAGCCCCAGTAGTGCACCGCGAGTGGCGGTATGGTAGAGCGCGAAGCTCTGCAGGGCAATAAAGAGGCCGTACCCTGCGCGCCAGAGAGTTCGCCGCTCCCGCACGAGGTAGAAGAAGGCAATGAAAATGTGGAAGAGGCTGTAGGCGGCAAGGTAGGTGGCGTTACCGAGCGTGGAGAAGACGCGGGGGTCTGTACGGGTGCCGGCGAGGTAGGCAAGGTAGTCTCCAACGGCTCCCAAAGCGACAACCACCGCAACCGCCATCGAGGTGTGCCACACCACCCACCACCAATCCCAACGCGCCCGCTGCTGCGCTTCTCCCTGCGCCATTGCGGTGAGCACGACGAAGAAAAGGTAGGTGTGGAGGAGACCGATCCATCCCTCCATTCGCTCGAAGTTGGAGACGAATGCCTTGAACGCGTTCGGCGCGAGCGCATCGGCAAGCGCCATCCACCCCACGAAACCTGTGAACGCCACAAGGAGTAATGACCAGCGGGGACGATACCGAGGGTCGGTAAGTGCGAGCACGAGCCATGCGACGAACGCTACCTCAACAAGGAAACGGAAGGTAAAGTTCTTGCCGGTGATGTAAGGGAAGAACAGCGAATCCGCAACAATCAGCGGCACCAAAAAGGCAAGGAGGAGTGCGCCCCACGCAACCCACCGAGCAATGGACCGATAGCGCAACGCGGCTTCCTGAGATGTGGACCGCTGAGACATAGGAGCCCTGCCATCCTGCCACGCTCCAGAGTGCCGCGCAAACTCAAGAGAGCCTCCTGCTCCGCTGTTCCAGCTGCTCAGCAAGCTGCTGAGCGAACTCTCTATCTATCTCCGGAAATAGGGTGCCGCTCGCAAGCAGATTCCATGCTTTCGGAATTACACGATTCAGGAAGGTAGCTCGCCGCTCTGGGGGCAGCGCAGCGAGTGCTCCCTCAGCTTCCTCTATGCTCCCCGCAAGGAGCTCTTCGAGAGCGATGGCGTACGGCTCGTCCCATTCCGGAACTTCGCGCGCGAGCCGTTGGATGAGGTGGGCTGCGTAGAAGAGCGTCTCCTCGTCAGCTACCCCCTGCTCCACAGCAAGGGTCGCATCTTCCCTCGCGAAGTGGCGCCGATACGAAGCGGCAACGCGGAGAAAGAGCTGAGCAAACAGCTGCGATGTTTCAGGCGAAATCTCTTCCTTCCCCTCTCCTTCCTCGGATTCGTATGCTTGCCATACCGCGTGCGCATGGCGCATTTCCATTGTCCTCCAGAGCACCTTCTTCCACCGCTGCGCATAGAAGGCTGCAGCCACCGCCGCAGCGTGTGAGAGGTTCGAACGGATTGCGAGGTATGCCTCTACACACGCTCCTGCATCTTCGCCATGGCGAAGTGAGGTGAGGCAGGTAATCCATCCCTGCAGCACTCTTGCAAGAGGCTCGAACTCCGCAGAGCTCCTCATAGAAGCCGGTGTGTGGAGCGCGGTGTATGCGAGCGAAGTGTGCCATAGGGTTGTGTGGAGCGCCGCAAGCTCTTCTGGGGAAAGCAGAGTGGAACCACCTTCCTTCCCCTTCGCCGCACGTTGCTCTAGCTCCGCAGCGAACGTTTGCGCGGCAAGCTCCTCGATGAGGAAGCCGAAGGCCTCTTCCTGCTGCAGCGGAAAGTATCCTTCCTGCACAAAGACGGCGGTCATCTCCTGCACTTCCTCAGAGAATGCTCGGGCAAGCTGCGGCACCACCTTTCGAAGCAATCCTCTCCCTTCCGGGGTTGCGATTGTGCGGAGGAGGTGAATCCCGACAGTCTCCCCATTTTCTCCCATTGGTGCGTAGAAAGCGTGGCGATACGCTTCCTCAAGCAGCGCCGATCCCTGATGATGATCCTGATCTATTTCATTCATTTGCCGAGCTATCGATTCCTCCCAGCGGGCAAACAGCGCTTTGAGGAGGCGACGCAACCGTTGATCAATGGGTAGTTCCTGCAATACCCGCTCCCAAAATACGCTGCCAGCTTCTCCTTCCTGACGAGGAGGAAAGGGGATCACAGTGCCCCGCTCTGCCTTCCCTTCTGATCCTGAGGAGGCGGCTTGCTGCACCTGTTGCTCCCTCTGCCTTCGGAACGCCTCGAGCGAAATTATCTTTCCCCCCTCTTTCTCCTCACCATTGTCGGGCGGCTTGCCTTCTCGCATAAGGAAAGTCTAGCACACCCCACAATGGAAAGTGCTACGATACCACCAATGCATCGCTCCGTGCATCAGATAACCTCACTCCTCTCGCTGACAGAAGCGCGGCTCGGTGTCGGGATTCGCTACCTCCTGCGCGGCGGAGGATGGCTCACAACAGGAAAGGTGTTGCAGGCGATTGCCGCCCTCGCTACCGCCTCACTCTTTGCGCACTTCCTCACTCCTTCTGTCTACGGCATCTACAAGTATTTCCTCACGCTGGGGGAGCTCTCCCTCCTTGCGACATTCTCGGGAGCAGGCGTGCTCCTCTTGCGGGAAGTTGCGCGGAGGAACGAAGCGGCAGCTCGGCAGGTGCTCAAGCTGTGGCGCCTCTCCTTCCTTGGTCAAGCGTTCGTCGCCTCCGCCCTCGCTGGCTGGTACCTGCTCAACGGCAACACGCTCTTCGCAGCCGGAACGCTCATCGCAGCGCTCGGGCAAGGGCTGCTGCAGTGGCTCACGCGCCCGCTCATCGTTCTCCTCGCGCGACAGCGGTTCGACCTCGCCACTGCCGGCAATGCGCTCATACCCATCGCGCAGGCCGGAGCGATTGCGCTCCTTTTCCTTTTCCATCCCTCCCCCTCTCCACTTCTCGTGCTCGGCGCCTATCTTGGGGCAGGTGTTCTCGCTATTGCCGGCTTCACCGTGTGGCTCCGCCTGCGCCACCCCTCCTCCCTCCCGCTTCGTCACACGAACCGCACACAGCCGCTCCCTTCGTGGCGCAAGGTGCTCCCTTCCCTTGTCTCGCTCTCCTTCGGGCAGGCACTCGGAGGGCTCCTGCCGCGCGTGGAAGCGTTCCTCACCTTTCAACTGTTGGGCCCCGCGGCTCTTGCAAGCTACGTATTTGCCACCGCCATACCACGGCAATTTTCTTTCTTCTCCAAAACCCTCCAGACCCTTGCGCTCGCCCGCAGCGGCGCGCACACGATCGAGGAGAAAAAGGCATCTCTTCCCCGGAAGTGGTGGCTCGCTTTTTTTGGCGCAAGCCTCGTCGTCGGCGCCTATTGGCTCGCTGCCCCGTTCCTCTTTGATTTCCTCTTCCCACGCTACCGCCACCTCGTCCCCCTCTCGCAGTGGTACTCGTTGGTGTATGTGATCATGATTCCTTTTGGAACAATGTATGCGCTTTCTCTCCAACTGGTGAAAGAATACTGGATAGTTGTAGCGTCCTTGGTAACAGCCGCTGCTTTCGTCTTCCTCGCCGTTTGGCTCGCACCCCTTCTCGGCGTTGCTGGAGTGTTGATTGCGAGCGTATTTGCTTATGCTCTGCAGAACCTCGTATTTCTCTGGATCATCTCCGCCCACTCAGCTTGTCCACAGCGACCTCAGCCTTCGCCTCCTGCTTCCGACAAAGAAGAGTGACACCCTTCCACGGTTCGTGGAATGTGCCGCGCTCTTCGCACAGCAAACCCTCCCGCTGTAATTCTTTTTCCAGATCACGCACAGTCTCCCATACGAAGGTCTCATACAGTCCTGGTGTATACCCCTCCTTTACGCCATATACCACTTCAAAAATGGCAACCCCCGAAGGTTTGAGTACCCTTCGCACCTCACTCACAAACTTGGACAAGTCAAAAACATGATCCAAAGAATTAGAATAGACGATGTCTACACTCTCATCAGGAAATTGCAGTGAATGGAAGTCGCCAGGCAGTACATAGGGATTCGCTTTACCTGGATTGAGATCAATCCCAACAGCAAAACAACCATTTCGATGAAACGCTCGAACTTCAGCTCCAAGCCGAGCCGCGAGACATAACGCAGAGCAGCCAGCCTTTACTTCTGGAAGGTTGGAAAGTCGTCTACCGAGCACTTTTTCAAACATTGGTTCGTACGCTTGAGTCAAATGATGCTGCACAAAGAAAAGCTTGGTCTGCTGCACCTTCCGATAAATCTGGTAGAGAGGAAAGTGTCGTCGTGCAAAAGCACCTCTGCTTTCCCACTGAAACAAGGAGATAAGAATACCCACCGTCTTATGAAGAATAACCTTTCCTGTTCTCACAGGATGGCGTAGTGCCTTCCAAACCAAGCGAAATGCTGAGGTAAGCATAGCTCTACGCTGAGTGAGATTGTGCCGCCACAAAAATAAACCGCTGGGGAAGTCTGTTGTGCAGAATAGGTGTGACAACAAAATTTCTCCACATTTGCTCGATCGCTTTCGGATAGAATGAGCTAATCAAATCTTGATGGATTTCCCCAATATACGACATACTGCGCGTTAAGAGTTCAGGGGACAGAGAAAAGAGTGCTTCTTCTCCACCTTCTATATCGAATTTCACAATATCCACGGTATTATCACGCCCTCCTGCCCTTTCAAGGATCTGCTCAAAGGGCAGCAACGTTACCTGCACCGGCTTTTGCGAAGGTCGGCGTTGCCGGAGCGAGCTCCCAAGGTGCGCCTCGTCAACAAAAAGGATGGCGGAACCTTCCTCCTTCCCGAGCCCGACGGGATGGATAATAACTCGCGAACCAAACTGCGCCACTGACTCGCGTAATCGATCGATGAGGTAAGGGTTTGGCTCAAAGGCGTGAATCGTCGCTTCGGGATACTTGAGCGCGAACCAAATGGAGGCCATCCCAATGTTGGCGCCGAGATCAATAATTGTCTGCGCCCGCGCCGGCAAGAGGGGGTGCTCATATACCCGTTGGGCAAACACCTCGAGGAACACGCTCAAATCGTGGTACTCTCGCAAAACCAACGAAGCCTGCCGCCCTCCAACCACCACCCGTGTGTGAAGCGATCGAGGACGTGATCCTATGCCTCGATTGGCAAGCGTATGCCGCAGAGCCCACCACCCAACGCGTAGGCGTTCCCAGAGAGGTTGGGGAAGACGGACGATTGACTGAAGGCGGTGGATATAATCCCGAAGCCGAGCAAGAGATGCCATAGACTCTTTCACGCTTTGGTAATGTCCCGCAGAAACGAAGCTATCGTTTTGGCTCGTGTGTCCCAAGTATATCGTAGGGCAATCTCACGCGCACGCTCGGCACGAGCGTGCGCGTGAGGTGAGGTGCACGCTTCCTCAATGGCGCGCGCAAACGCGCGCGCATCGCGCACATCTACATAGAATGCCGCATCCTCCGGCAGCACCTCGCGGATTGCCGGCACATCGGATGCAACTATTGGTCTGCCTGCTGCCATATACTCAAAGAGCTTGAGCGGCGAGGTGAAGCGCGCCCCATGGGGATGGGTGGGATCGTTGGGGATAACGAGCGCGTGCGCGTCCGAAAGAATGCGCGGCACTTGAGTGTGCGTCACC
>WFWM01000029.1 GCA_015491145.1 Patescibacteria group bacterium
CTCCAGAGGCGAGGAACCTCGTCGGTGGCGGCGCAACGGTCTCGTTTCCTCTGCCGCTTCAGGGTGCCAGCCTCGTCGTTGGCACTTCGCCATCGCTCGCTGCCCAGCTTGCGGAAACATTTCGCGTTAGCCTTGCGGTGGTGCTCATCGTGGTGGCGCTCCTCCTGTTTGCAGGACTGCTGGCACTCCGCCGTCTCATCTTCGTGCCGTTGTCGAAGCTCGTGGAGATTGCTTCGCGGGTGGCGGAGGGCGACTTTGCTGTTGTGGTGCCGGGGGTTCGTATCTCTGAGCTCGCACCTCTCACTGACGCGTTCCGCGCAATGCTCGCGCATATTCGTCGATATAACGCTGATTTGCTGAATCGGCTCCAGAAGACGGTAGAGGAGCAGGACCGTGCTGCGCGTCTCCTCCTGCGGCGAGACCTCGAGCTCCAGGAAGCGAACGAACGGCTCCGTGCGCTCGATCGTCAGAAGAATGAATTCGTCTCCATTGCGGCGCATCAATTGCGCACCCCGCTTTCCGCCATCCGGTGGGCGCTTTCCCTCGTGCTCGGCGGTGAGTATGGGCCGCTGACTGATGCGCAGCGTTCCGTGCTACAGCGAGCGCAGGCGAGCAACAATCAGATGATTGCGCTCGTGAACGACCTCCTTAATGTCGACCGGCTCGAATCCGGGCGCCTCGTGTTCCATCTCTCCAAGGTAGACCTCTGCCGACTCGTCGACGAGGAGGTGCGCAACCACCTTCCGAGAGCGAAGGAGGTGGGGCTCCACCTCTCACTCGCGATTGCAACCAAGCCTTGCCCAACGGTGGAGGTTGATCCGAAACTGTTCCAGCAGGTGCTCCGCAACCTCATTGAGAACGCGGTGAAGTATACCCCTCGGGGAGGGGAAGTGCTCGTGCGCGTTCACTACCCTGATGCTACCCGCAGGGAGGTGGAAGTAGAGGTTTCTGACACCGGCATCGGAATACCGCGTGAGGCGCAGAAGCGCCTCTTCTCACGCTTCTTCCGAGCACCGAATGCAATGCTGCAGCAAACAGAAGGCTCGGGGCTCGGTCTCTATCTCGCTAAGCAACTCCTCGAGCGTATGCACGGCACGATTGCGGTTGAGAGTGAGGAGGGGAAGGGAACCCGAGTGCGTGTGAGGCTCCCGGTTGCGGATAGCAGCGCTCCTTAAGTGTGCTACAATAATGCATACTTTGGTCGTATGCCTGCAAAGAGTATTCTCCTCCTTGAAGATGACGACAATCTGGCCGTTCTGATTCAGGATGTGTTTGAGCGCCATGGGTATGTGGTCGTGCGGGGGAAGAATGGCGCGGAGGGCCTCCGGCTGCTCAAGCAGGCGGCGCCGGATCTCATCCTCCTTGATTTGCAGATGCCAGAGATGAACGGCTACCAAGTGTTGGAATCACTACGGAAGGAGGGGAATAGAGTGCCCGTCATCGTCATTTCGAACTCAGGTCAACCGGTGGAATTGCAGCGGCTCGCAGAATTTGGTGTTGTGGATTACCTCATCAAGGCGGAGTTCGATCCTACGGAACTGCTGGGGCTCGTGGATCAGTTCTTCACACAAGGAAGGGTGGAAGGAAGAAATTCAACCGCAGAGAATGTTGAAGCGGCCGAGCCACACGCTCTGCCGGAAGGATCGGAGGCTGTGTGGCCGGGAAAAGAAAGGCGAGCCGTGAGAGAGCCGCAAAAGCCGAAGGTGCTCGTGGTGGAAGACGATGTGTTCCTCGCGGATATCATTATGCAGAAGCTGCGCCAGTATCCCTACGAGTTGGCGTTGGCGCGCACCGGTGAGGAGGCAATCCAATGCTACGACTCCCAGCATCCTGACCTCATTTTGCTTGACTTGCTTTTGCCAGGCATCAGTGGCATCGAGGTATTGCGGCACATCCGCTCGGTGCGTAACGATGCGACGACACGGGTGGTGGTCGTGTCGAACTTCAGTGAGGAGGGGCACAGGGAAGAGGTGGAGCAGCTCGGTGCGCAGCGGTATATGGTGAAGGCCAACGTCTCGCCGGGGGAGATTGCGAAGGTTGTGGAGGAGGAGCTTCGGGCCGCAGGGAAAGTAGCGTGAGGGATTAGGCAGGATAGGGCAGGCTATGGTAGGATGCGCTCCCGGCGCATTCTCTGGGCGGGGGTTGGTGCTATGCAGGAGTGGATCGAGGTGCGCGGGGCACGAACGCACAATCTCAAAAATATTTCCGTTCGGTTGCCCCGTAATGCGTTTGTGGTAATTACCGGGCTTTCGGGCTCGGGTAAGTCTTCCCTTGCCTTCGATACGCTCTTTGC
>WFWM01000030.1 GCA_015491145.1 Patescibacteria group bacterium
CCCTCGCACCCGTCCTCCCACGACGACGCAAAAGGACGAGAGCCGCAACCGTCTCCTCTCCAACAGACCCTCCGCGGCGGAGTGAGTCCGATTCACACGCTCCAGCAGGACATTCAGCGGATCGTCCGCAGCCAGGAGCTCACGCTCCCGAAGGTGGCGGCGCTGGAGCAGGAAGCCCGTCGTTCTACCCCCTCACCTCCGCCATCGAGGCGGTGGCGAAAGCGTGACCTCGCGCTCGCCACACTTTCAATACTGCTGCTGGCAAGCGGAGCGGCGCTCGCGGTGTGGCTCTTTTCCACGCCGCCACATCCTCCCATTACAGAAGGACCCGAGCGGGTGCTCCCCCGCTTCTTTCGACCTGACGTAATCCTCACCTACGCAGTTGAACCCAATACCAGTCGCACCACCCTCCTGCAGCATCTCCACCAGATTCGGGAAGCTTCTGAACTCTCACTCGGCGCCCTTGCCGCTATCTACCCCGTCAAGACGGAAGAGCAGACGCAACGACCGATCAGTAGTAACGAGTTCCTCCAGCGCCTCGAGGCGCATGTGCCCGAAGATCTTGCTCAAACACTCCGACAGGAGTTTATGATGGGGTTCCATGGGTATCGCGGTAAGCCCTTCTTTTTCGTGTTTCAGGTCCGCTCCCTTGAAGGCGGCATTCGAGGAATGCTGGGGTGGGAACCTTTCCTATTGGGAGACTTCACACCACTTTTAGGGGCGCCGCTTTCCGCTACGACAACGCGCAAGGCAGCATTCCGCGATGCGCTCGTCCGCAACAATGACGTGCGCATCCTGCGGGATGCGGAAGGAAACGAACGCATTGTCTATGGCTTCACGGAAGGTCGCTATCTCATCATCACCACGAACCGCACCACCTATTACGAAATCCTCTCACGCCTACGTCGTGCAGCCATTGCGCCGTGAAGCGAGAGGCGCTACAATGCGCCCGTATGGCGCATCCAACGCTCACGCGAGAGGACTTAGAGCAGCTTCGAGCGCGCATTGAGCAGGAGCTTGCTGAAATTGACGCACAACTGGCAAAGCTTGGAGGAGTGGACCCGGCAAATCAGGTGGACTGGGAACCTTCTGCCGGTTCCATTGAGGTCGACGCCTCCGACAAGAGCGAGGTGGCCGATAAGATTGAGGAGCTCATTGATAACAATGCTATCCTGAGCGAATTGGAGGTGCGCCGCAAAAAACTGGAGCGGGCATTGGAGAAAATGGAAGCCGGCACCTACGGCTTTTCCGAGCTCTCAGGCGAACCGATTGAGCGGGAGCGCCTCTTCGCCGATCCAGCTGCGCGCACCACCATTGCAGAGCGAGAACAAGAGGATACCCTCCCCATCTAGTCCCGAAATCTCCTATGGGGCAGGTGGTGCGGGTGGTGAGCGTGCAGCCGGCGTTCCCAGAGAGCGTGCTCGTCACCGTTGAGGGGGAAGCGAGCGACGGGGTTCCTCCATCCTTGAACATTATCGGCTTGCCGGATAAGGCAGTAGCAGAAGCACGCGATCGGATTGCTGCGGCAATCCGTGCCTGCGGCTTCCCAGCCTCGCAACGCCCGAAGCGAACGACGCTTTCCCTCGCACCGGCTGATGTGCGGAAAGAGGGTGCGGTGTTCGATGTCGCGCTCGCGCTCGCCTACCTCGCATCCCATGGATATATCGCTCCCCCTCCTTCTTCCGTTGCGTTTCTCGGTGAGCTCGGGTTGGACGGGTCGCTCCGGCCGGTGCGCGGGGTGCTCGCTGCGGTGCAGGCGCTCGTGAAGCACAGCATCCGCACCGTTGTGGTGCCGGCACAGAATGCTGCGGAAGGTGCCCTCGTGGGGGAGGCCACCGTGTTCGGCGCTCCTTCGCTCAGCGCCCTCCTGCGCCACCTCAGCGGGGAAGCGCCGCTGCCAAAGGCAACGCCGGTGCCTGAAGCAGCTCCCGATGAGGAGAAAGTGGCGGTGGATCTCCGCGACATCCGAGGTAATCCTCACGCGAAACGAGCATTGGAGATAGCGGCTGCCGGTGGACACAACCTTGCCCTCTGGGGCCCTCCCGGCACCGGCAAGACGCTGCTCGCGCGGGCGCTCGCTGGGATTCTCCCTCCGCTTACCTCTTCTGAGGCGCTGGAGGTTTCGGCGCTCTACTCGCTTGCAGGGCTCCTGCCGGAAGGCAAGCTCCTTCGCACACCTCCGTTCCGCGCCCCCCACCACACCACCTCTGTTGCCGCACTCGTAGGAGGTGGATCGAGCCTCCGCCCCGGTGAAATTACGCTTGCCCACCGCGGCGTGCTCTTCCTCGATGAGGTGACGGAATTTGACCGTCGCGCCATTGATGCGCTCCGGGAGCCGCTCGAGTCTGGCACGGTGACCGTGGCGCGGGCACGGGGGACAGTGGTGTACCCAGCAGAGTCGCTCGTTGTCGTCGCATTCAACCCGAGCCGAGGCCATGAGCGAGACACCGCCCTCATCGACCCCCGCGAACAGGCACGGGTTGCGAAGCGGTTGTCCGGACCTATCGTGGACCGTATCGACCTGTGGGTGGAAGTGGGGGAGGTGCCACCGGAGCTCCTCGAGCAGGCCCCAGCGGGGGAACCGTCTGCTGCCGTGCGCGAGCGCGTCAAACGCGCTCGCGCACGGCAGCTCCAGCGCGGTGCACTCAACAGCCGCCTCCCGCTCAAGGAGGTGGAGCAGTGCAACCCCTCCCCTGAGGCGCTCACCTTCCTCCGCAACGCCGCGCACCGGCTCCGCTTCTCCGCGCGCGTCTACCACAAGGTGCTCAAAATCGCCCGCACTATTGCCGATCTCGAAGAAAGTGACACGGTGAGCCTTCCTCATATACAGGAGGCGGTCGCCTACCGACCCCGCGACCTTTTCCTCCCCTGAATCCCTCGGTATGTACCGAACGCCACCGTGGGTTCAACGCTGCGCTGATGCGCGTCGGGGGAGACGTTCTGAAGTGGTGGTTGAGGGCGTGCAGGCGCTCAAACATGCGCTCCGCTTCGGTGGAGAACCGATCGGCATCTGGTCGCACCAGCCGCGCGAGCTCCTCCGGCTCGCGCAAACCCTCGCCCCCGATATTGCCCCGACCCTCACCACTGCCCTCACGCCGGCGCAGGAGGAAGATATCCGACGCGCCTGCGGCGGCACGCTTCCCCCCTCGCCGGTCGTCGCGCTTTTTCGAAAGCCCCGCTGGGGTCCCACCGCCGTGTACCGCGCACGAGGGCCCCACCTTCTACTCGTCGGCCTCACCCATCCGGGCAACCTTGGTGCCTGCATCCGCATTGCCGCCGCGTTCCGTATGGCAAGCGTTGTATGCCTCGGCACCCCTTCCCCTTGGCACACTCTCGTGGTGCGGGCTGCTGCCGGCCTGCAGTGGGCGATTCCGATTGCTTACCACCCGAAAGAGGCGGCGCCCTCTTTGCTGCCGAAGCTGCAACCTCTTGCGTTGCTTGCCGCCACCCCCGCTGCGCAACCAATCGCGCCGACCACCCCTCTCCCTCACAACGGCTGGTTTGCCTTTGGAGGGGAGCGGCACGGGATCCCTCAGGAAGTCGCACGCTTCGCTGCCTCCACCTACACCATCCCAATGCGCGAGGGGGTATCGAGCATCAATGTCGCAAGCGCCGTTGCGGTAGTTGCATACCTCCTTTCCCAGCAAACGGCGTAACGAGGGAGGTGGAGAGAGCGTTAGGAAGCACGGAACGCAAGGAGGACCACAATGGAGCTGCAGCTCACCTCTACCCGGACTTCCGCCACCGTCGAGCGGATTGCCCTGCTGGATAGGACGGGGGCATGCGTTGGGTCCTGCTATCTCATCTTCATCACCAACCGGCACGGAACCTACGCAATCCTCGAGGATGTGTTTGTGGAGCCGACGCACCGGGGCAGGGGAATTGGCACCCGCCTCGTCAAAGAAGCGGTGCGTCGCGCACGCCAGAGGCGCTGCTACACCATTCTCGCTACTGTCAATAAGCATCACCCCCACCTCATTCGATGGTACGAGAAGCTCGGCTTCATCCCAAAGGGAGAAGCGTTGTGGCTCGACCTCTAGCCACACCCCGAGAAGGTTGAGGACTACTCAACCTTCTCCTGCCTATTTCCTCGTAGCCCCATCCAACTCCCTAGTATCCGAAAGGATTGCGGGCACCCCGGACTTCAAAGTGGAGATGCGGACCCGTTGAGCGGCCGGTGGAGCCGACATAGCCAATCACCTGCCCGCGCACCACCGTTTGCCCGACAAACACCGCGATTCGCGACATATGGGCGTAGAGCGTCTGTGTCCCGTTTGGGTGCCGAATCACGACATAGACGCCGTAGCCACCGTTCCATCCATTCGCTCGTGCCACCAGTACGGTCCCCGGGGCGGAAGCTCGAATTGGGGTCCCAAAGGGAGCCGCAATATCGACGGCATTCCATCCGTGAAGCCCCTGCGTCCGAATGCCCCCCGGCAACGGGTGGAGGAAGTACCCCCGAGGGCTCCGGCGCGCTGAAGAAGCGGTAGCCAAGCGCGAGGTATTTACTCCTCGACGCTCAGGAATCTCGCCACCCGGTATGACGATGGTCATCCCAACGCGGAGCGGTTCGTCTGGGGAAAGGTCGTTGTAGGTAATAATCTCCCGTACATCTCCGTGGAAGCGTCGTGCGATCGCCTGGAGCGTGTCACCCTTCCGAACGGTGTAGCGCACCCCGTCAATAGGGAGAATGAGCAATTCCTGACCCGGTTTGATGAGATCGGCCGAGGTGAGGTTGTTCGCCCAACGAATGGTGTTGATGGAAACCCCAAACATTGCCGCAATTTGAGAGAGTGTGTCACCTTCCCGCACGATGTAGAGGGAAATCCGATCTGATGGCGCCACGTCCGACAGACGCATATCGCGGCCGACGGACCCTTGGGGCACGAGCGCCACTCCATCCCGCACCGCAAGGGAGGAACCTCCTAAGACCCCGCGGGTTTGCGCAGGGGAGAGCACCGGTAGCGCCCGAATCGACCCTGCCTCCACTGCTGCGGCATGGGCGGAATGGCGGAATGGGAGATGCGCGGTAGTCCCCGCTATCGCCGCAGCTAGCACTCCAGCTCCAAGGAGGAGTCCGAAAAACACGCGGTATGCAGGAGAGCCGCCTTGGGGAATACTCGCATCTTCCGACTCTCCAGATGCCGTCTGAGGTATAATAAGCCGTCGATTAGAGGAAAGCCCACCAAAGGCGGTAGGCGCCTTCCACTATACGACCCCCACCCATCGCGTCAACCCCACAACAGAGGGGAATGCGTTCCACCACAGAATTAAGAATTTGTCAATTTCCCCACCCTTGGGACGGTCCTGTCGTGGTAGGATGGCGGATGCTATGGATTGCGCCTCCAAGCTCCTTGCCGCCCTCAACCCTTCCCAACAGGAAGCCCTCCACCACCGGCAGGGACCGCTTATCATCGTAGCAGGGGCAGGATCCGGCAAGACGCGGGTGCTCACGCATCGCATCGCCTACCTCATCGCAACAGGCACACCTCCGGAGGCGATCCTCGGCATCACCTTCACCAACAAAGCGGCACGAGAGATGCGAGAGCGTGTCCGGGCGCTGTTGTTTGCCGATGCACCCCCTTCCCAACGGGAACCGCTCCTCACGACATTCCACGCGCTCGGCGTGCGTATCCTCCGGGAGTACGCTTCCCTCGTCGGGCTTCCTCGAACCTTCACCATTGCCGACCGCGCCGATTCCCTCCGGCTCATCAAAGACATCCTCAAAGAGGTGGGGGCAATCTCCTCGTTCGAGCCGCGTAGCGTGCTCGGCGCCATTTCCCGATCAAAAGGGGACACCACCTCCCTCGCTGCCTATCGGGAGCAGGCTGATACACCATTTGCCTCGCTCGTTGTCCGAGTATGGGAGCGGTACGAGGAGGCGCTCCGACGCAACGGGATGGTCGATTTCGACGACCTCCTCCTGCTCACCTACCGGCTCGTCGCTACGAATGCCGAGGTGCGAGCATCGCTGCAGGAGCGGTGGCGCCACCTCCACATTGACGAATTCCAAGACACCAATGCGGTGCAGTACGCCCTCGTCAAGCTCCTGGTGGGGCCGGAACGGAACCTCTGCGTGGTAGGGGATGTGGACCAAAACATCTACTCGTGGCGAGGGGCCCGGATTCGGTACATGTTGTCGTTCGAGCGCGATTTCCCCGGTGCTCGTTGCATCGTGCTGGAGGAAAACTACCGCTCCACGCAAACCATTGTCTCGGCCGCCAACAGCCTCATTGTCCACAACTACCACCGCATCCCGAAGCAATCGAGGAGTACGAATGAAAAAGGAGATCCCATTTTCCTGTTTTCCGCCACTGATGAGCATGAGGAGGCCTCCTTCGTCGCCCGCACCGTCAAAGAAGCGCTCTCGCGCGGTCGATCCGCATCCGAATTTGCCGTGCTCTACCGCGCCAACTTCCAGTCCCGCGTGCTCGAGGAAGCGCTCCTTCGGGAAGGGGTGCCTTACCACGTGGTGGGAACCCGCTTCTTCGATCGCAAGGAGGTAAAGGATGTGCTCGCATACGCTCGAGCGGCCCTCAACCCGCACGCAACCGTCGATCTCGCTCGCATTGCCAATACCCCGCCGCGGGGAATCGGCAAGGCGACGCTCGCGGCGCTCCTTGCTGGCCGCGAGCACACGCTTTCCCCCCGCGCGCGCAATGCCGTCGCTACGCTCCGCGCTACGCTGCAATCCATTGCTCAGGCAATCGCAAGCCAGCCAGCCTCTCGGGCAATTCGCAGCATTTTAGAGGAATCCGGCTACCTTGCAATGCTGCAGGGGAGCAACCGCGAAGAGGACCGTGAGCGGCTCGAGAACCTGAAGGAGCTCGTTTCGCTCGCTACCGAATATGATGCGTTGCCGCCGCCTTCCGGTATAGAAGAACTCCTCACCTACGCAGCGCTCGAGAGCGACCAAGATACGCTTCGCGCGCAGCGGGAAGGCGTCGCGCTCATGACGGTGCACGCCGCAAAGGGACTCGAGTTTCCTGAGGTGTTTGTTGTGGGGCTCGAGGAGGGTCTCTTCCCCTCCAGTGCCGGCCTCTCAGACCCCTCCCGCGATGAGGAAGAGGAACGGCGACTGCTCTATGTTGCAATGACACGCGCCCAGAAACGACTATGGTTGTCATGGGCACAGAGTCGGATGCTCTTCGGCTCCCGAAGCCTCCAAAGCCCTTCTTCTTTCCTCGCAGAAATTGATGAGCAGTACCTCGCGCCCGTCCCCCCGTTGCAGCCGGGCGGAGAAGAGCCGCTGCAGGTCATCTACCTCTCCTAGCACCGGCTATGGTGCGCCCGAAGCGATCGCTTGGTCAACATTTCCTCACCGCCCCGGCGATAGCTGAGGCAATCGCCCGAGAAGCAGCCGAAAGCAGCGCACCGGTTGCGCTGGAAATCGGCCCCGGCACAGGGTCTCTTACTCGCGCGCTCCTTGCCCAGCCGTTCCAGCGAATCGTCGCGCTCGAAGCAGATGAGGAGCTCGTACACCGCCTCTCCCGCTCTCTGCAGGATCCTCGTCTCACCATTCTCTGGCAGGATGTGCGAACGACCCCTCTCGCCTCCCTCGCTGCAGGGAAGCCATACACCATCGCCGCAAACATACCCTACTACCTCACCGGCACACTCCTGCGGAAGCTCTTTCAGGAACGGCCGCTCCCGCTGCGCACCGTGCTGATGGTGCAGCGGGAGGTTGCTGAACGCATTGTTGCGCCACGGTTGAGCTTGCCGGCGCTGTGGGTGCGGCTCCACGGTGAACCGCACCTACTTCGTGTCGTGCCTCCCGGTTGCTTCTTCCCAAAGCCGAAGGTAGACTCGGCCATCCTCACTATCCGATCCATCCATCCCAACCCTGTCGCACCTCTCGTGATGGAGGTGGCGAAGCGAGCCTTCGCCCAGCCCCGCAAGCAGCTCTTCTCCTCGCTGCGCCGATACTACGCTGCGTCACAGCTGCAGGAGGCTCTGGAGGCGGCCCGTATCGATCCCCACCTGCGGCCCGAGGCGGTGTCAGTCAAGCAGTGGAGCACTCTTGCCGCCTATCTTCATCCACAGCAAGTGCAATAAGCCTTCCCCTGCTGTGCTACACTACCGCTATGCACAATCGGCGAATGCTCGTCGTGGCTGCGAGCGTGGGAAGTATGGTCGTGCTGGGTGCCTTCCTCGCGCGCTTCGGGTTCCCTTCGCTGCCCACCTCCTCCGACACTCCGGAATCAGC
Source organism: Patescibacteria group bacterium (assembly GCA_015491145.1). Classification (GTDB taxonomy): domain Bacteria; phylum Patescibacteriota; class Minisyncoccia; order Phycocordibacterales; family UBA12088; genus J119. The sequence goes on from WFWM01000030.1 coordinate 8,207, forward strand.
AGCCCAACGGGAGGTGGTGAGTGCATCCGATGACTCGCTCGCCGACGCACAACGTGACCGAGACGGGGACGGCCTGCTCGATTGGGAAGAGACGCTGTGGCGCACCAACGCCGATAACCCCGACACCGATGGAGACGGCACCCCCGACGGCGAGGAGGTTGCCGCGGGACGGGATCCGACGCGCCCCGGTCCCAACGATACCTACCCCACCGAACCAATTGCAAAGAACGCAACCTCGAGCGCTGCAACCACCTCACCCCAGACGCTGACTGCAGCGGTAGCGCAGCGCCTCTTGCTTCGCTACCTCGAGCTCAAGGCACGGGGAAGCGATCCCCGTATCGTGCTGCAGGCGCAGAATGAACTCCTCTCACTCGTCCCCTTGGAGAAGGAAAACCCGTTTGCCGACCTCCCTTACCTGAAGGAGGAAGACCTCACCATTCTCGAGGATACCTCGTCTGCCTCCGTGCGGGCCTATGGCAACGCGCTCGCGCAGGCAGTGCTTCAGCCGACCCCTACGAGCACACCCCCGGAAATTCTCTATCGGTTCGCCCGCACGCAGAATCCGGCACTCCTGCGTGAGCTGGAGGGGTATGTGACTGCGCTCGATGCCGCCATCAACGAGCTGCAGCGCATTGCGGTGCCGAAACCGTTTGTGCTCCACCACCTCGCGCTCGCCAACCTCCTCATTGACCAGCGGGCCTTCCTCCAAGCGGTCGCTCACCTGAGCGAGGATCCCCTCACCGCAGCCATCGCTGTGCGGAGCTACCTTGAGAACGCCCCACTCGTCGTAAAGACATTCGCACGCATCGCCGATGCACTGGAAACATACGGCGTCTTCTACACTTCCTCCGAACCCGGCTCCTTCTTCGGGAAAGCCCGTGCCGCCTATGCGAAGATCCAACAGCAGCAAGGTAAGTAGCATGCGCCCCAGTCTTCGCTCGCTCGTGGCCCTCCTGCTTGCGACCTCGCTGGGGCTTACGGGAAGCGGCGCAGCGTTGCTTTCCTCGTTGCTGCCGCTTCCTGCAGAAGCGAAGGTTATTCAAACCATTGAGATGCCAGGGCCACTGCTTGCTGCACAAACCGTGCAGGCAACCACAGAAACTATGCAAACCACCAAAGAACTCGCCCTCGACACCATCGCATACACAATCGTCAATGCGGCCATCACCACCATCGTGCGGAATGTGGTGGCGGAGATGCTGCAGGAGATAGAAGGCATTGCCGATGCGATGGGTGGGGTGGCAAGCGCGTCGTTCGTCAC
>WFWM01000031.1 GCA_015491145.1 Patescibacteria group bacterium
CCTTTCTGATAGAGTGCCCGCGTATGGCGCAGCAAGCAGATGCTTCGGCGCTCTCAGTGGAGCAGTTGATTGCTATGGGGGCTCACTTTGGTCGGCGGCGATCCCGTCGCCACCCCTCGTGTTCGTATGCCGTTGCGGCAACAAAAGAGGGTATCGATATCATTAATGTGGCGGTGACTCTGGAGGGAATCGCTGCGGCAAAACGGGCGCTCGAGGCAGCAGGGAAGGAGGGGGCGTGCGTCCTGTGGGTGAGTGCGCGTGCCGAAGGACGACGGGCGGTGCGAGAGATAGCGGAAGCGCTGGGGCATCCGTTCGTAGTGCGGCGTTGGTTGGGTGGCACGCTCACCAACCTCCCTGAAATTCGCAAACGCCTCAAGCGGCTCCTCTCCCTCCGGCAAATGCAGGAAAAGGGGGCGCTCGAGCAACGGTATACGAAGCGCGAACGTCTCCTCTTGGAGCGCGAACGTCGCTCACTGGAGGAGGATTTTGGCGGCCTTCTACCACTGCTTGAGCGAGAGCCACAAATGGCAGTGGTGGTGGATCCGGTGCACACGCCGGTGGCGGTTGAAGAGTTGGTGGCGCGCCGCATTCCATTCATTGGCCTCACTTCCACGGATGGCAACTGCGCGGATATTCCTTACCCGATTGTGTGCAACGTAGGCGCAAAGCCAACGGTGGAAGCGATCCTACAGGAGCTGCACCGCGCCTACCAGCAGGGGGCAAACGAGCGGGAGACATCTGCATCCAAGACAGGAGCGCGAGAGGGAGCGGGGGCTTCCGCCTAGCACCTCCTTGCAATTGTCAGTTCCTTTTTACGGCGGTATGGGAGTTTCCATCGAGCAAGTGAAGGCGCTTCGCGATGCCACCGGTGTTTCCGTGATGGCTTGCCGCAAGGCGCTCGAGGAAGCCGGCGGCGATATGGAGCGCGCGAAGGCTATCTTGCGCAAACAATCGAAGCAAGCCGCTGAGAAGAAGGCGGATCGAGCGCTTGGAGCTGGGTTCATCGGAGTGTATGTCCATCCGGGAGGAGAGGTGGCGGCAATGGTGCAGCTTGCTTGCGAGACTGACTTTGTGGCAAAGAATGAGGCGTTCCAGACGCTCGCAAAGGATATTGCAATGCACACTGCCGCAATGGCGCCACACGTCATTCGTCGGGAGGATCTTCCTGAGGAGGAAGTTGCTGCTGCCCAAGCTGCTTTTGCAGCGGAAGCGGAAGGGAAGCCTGATGAGATACGGGAGAAGATTCTCTCCGGCAAGATGGAGCAGTGGTACCGGGAGGTTGTGCTCCTCGATCAGCCTTTTATCCGGGATGAGACGAGGACCATTGACGACCTCATCAATGAGGCGATCCAGAAGTTTGGAGAGCGCATTGCGGTGGAGCGTATGGCGCGCTTCTCGCTGCGGTAGCGCGTGGTATGGGGTTTGGGCTTGCCGGAGGGTTGCTCGCAACAGGCGTCGTCCTCGTGGTGGGAGCGATTGGACTTGAGTACCTTGGATGCAGGCACGGAGCTACTGCCCGTTTCCTTGCCCGCTCCGACGCATTCCTTGTGCAGTTGGGGCGGTGGATGGCGCAGGAGCCGTTTGTCGAGGTGGAACACCGAGCGCGATTCTGGTTTTACCGGCTGGTGCAACAGGCTCTTCAGACGCTCCAGCGTTCCCTCCGCGACTGGAATCGTCGCATTGACCGGAAGCTGCGGACAATGGCCGCACCAGCGGTGAAGCCGGCACGCCAGAGCCGGCTCGCTTCGCTCCTTTCCCACCACCCCTCTGAACCGCAGGAATAGGGAAGCGGCAGATCCTTCAGCCCCTTCCGCTCCCAGATCGCGGATTGTGCTTTAATGGAGGCAATGGTTCGTTTGCTGCAGTTTTACTTGGGATGGCACTACCGTGAAGGGATTCGCGGCTACCTCGCGCTCTGGTGGACCTTGCTGCGAGCTGCGTTTCACTTCTTTTCTTTCCCCTTCCTTCTCCGCACCCTCTTTCAGCCACTGATGCGCCTTCAGGAAGAGTATGGCGAAGGGTTCGATCCAAGCCGTTGGGCGCAAGCGTTTATCATCAACACGGTGATGCGGGCGATCGGCTTCCTAAGTCGAGCGGGTCTCCTCGTTGTGGGATTGGTCGTACTCCTCCTCCTCGGTGTTGCCGGCGCCCTCGGCTTTGTCTTGTGGCTCATGTGGCCGATGCTCCTTTCGGCGCTCATTGTGGGAGGGTTTGCACTGGTAGGTCTCGGCTTGCGGAGTTGGGGCGTAGCAGCGGGGTAGGAGACGCGTGGTATGCGGGCGGATGCGGCGCAACGTTGGGCATGGGAGCAGTATGCCCCAGTGATGGCGCTTGAGGCGAAGTTGCCGACGCCGCTTCGGCGTGCGCTCACGCGAGGCGTTGGCCTCGCAGCGGCGCTGGCGCTGCTAGGGGCAAGCGCAGCACTGTTTATCGGCGTCGATCCGGCGTTGGTGCTCGCGATGGGAGGGGTCGGAGCCTCTGCGGCTGGCGTGTGGCTACTTCTCATTTCCCTCGAGTGGTTCCGACGCTGGTTCTACTACCGTGAGTTTGCGGTGGGAGCACCCCCACTCCTCACCTTTGAGAGTGCTTCGGTGCTTTACTTCACACCGCCACATGATGCGGCGGCAGGGCTGCTGCGTAGCTACTTTGGCGCTGTCGTGCTGCGCCGGCTTGGGGTTGAGGCGGAGGCGATGGAAGCGTTCCTACAGGATGCGCGCCGTGCGACGGTACCGCTTGCCTCGCTTACGCTTCCCCCTGAACGGCCGGTGCGGGTTGGCACCTACGCGAAGGCGGTGTATGCCGCTGATGCATCGCTCCAGCGATGGCTCGCACGGCTCGGCATTCGGGAGGGCGATGTGGAAGAGGCGGCAATGCTCATCGATGCACTCTGGGAGGAGCGGAAGCGTGCACAGCGGTGGTGGGCGTGGGAGAATCTCGGCCGGCTCCGACCGATCGGGAGGAGTCTCTCATACGGCCAGCGGTACGAGCTCGTGCGCTACTCCCTCCCCATTGCTGCGCTTGCAGGGGCTGAGGGAGCAGCGGCGTTTCGCCACCGCCCTGAGCTGCGCGCGCTGGAGGAAGCGCTCCTTGCCGAACCGGCTCGCACCGTATTCCTTGTTGGCAACGCAGGCAGCGGCACCGAAGCCTTGGTGGCAGCGTTCGATCAGGCGCTTCGGGAAGGAGCAGTGCTCCCCGAGCTCCTCGATAAGGAGGTGGTGGTGCTCAACTGGGAGCCGCTGGTTGGCGAGGCGAAGGCGGGAGGGGTACCGCTTGAAGTGCGGTGTGAAGCGGTGTTCGCAGAAGCGCTGCAAGCAGGCAACATCATTCTCGTGATTCCCAATTTTGCAGGGTTCCTTGAAGCGGCGCAGGCGCTGGGAGTGGACCTCGTTGATGTGATAGAGCCGTTTGTCCTACACCCGGAGCTTACGGTGGTGCTCCTCGTGGATCAAGCCCGGTTTGCAACGGTGGTGCGACCTGATGGGAGACTCCTTCGAGGAGCCGGGGTGGTGCAGATGCGGGAGGAAGACTACCAGTCGCTCCTCTGGCTCATTTGGCACGCCGTGCTTCCTCTCGAGCGTCGCACCCGCATCTTCTTCCTTATCCCAGCAGTCCGCGCGCTGGCAGATGTCGCGCTCCGCTACCTCCCTCCCGGCCAGCGAGCAGAACGGGCTGTGGCGCTTGCAGAGCGTATCCTCTCGGAAGCAAAGGCGCGTGGGGTTGCTGCTGTTGACGAAGGGTTGGTGCGGTCGGTCGCTTCGAGCGTCTTCTCCGTGCCCCTTGCAGAACCGGATCAGGAGGAACGTGCGAAGCTGCTCCAACTTGAGGAGCTTCTCGCGCGCGAGGTGGTGGGGCAGGAAGAAGCACTCCGCGCCATTGCCCAAGCGCTCCGAAGGGCACGCGCAGGGGTGCGCAGCAGGGAGCGGCCAATTGGTTCCTTCCTCTTTCTCGGCCCTACCGGTGTTGGTAAAACCCAGACGGCGAAAGCCCTCGCCAAGGTGTTCTTTGGAGATGAGCGTCGGATGGTGCGGTTTGATATGACGGAGTATCGCGGCACCACAGCCCTCACGCGGCTCATTGGTGATGCTGCAGGCCGCATTCCCGGTCGCCTTGCGAGTGCGCTGCGGGACCAGCCGTTTGCGGTGTACCTCCTTGACGAGTTTGAGAAAACAGAACCGGAAGTGCACGACCTCTTCCTGCAGATTTTTGATGAGGGGAGGTTCACGGACGGGAGAGGAGAGGTGGTGTTTGCGAGAGACGCCATTTTCATTGCCACCTCAAATGCAGGCAGCGACATTATTTGGCGGTATTTCACGGAAGGGGAGGATCTCGCCAAGCATCGAGAGGCTGTGTTGGATGCCATTGTGGCACGGGGTCTTTTCAAACCCGAGCTCCTGAACCGTTTCGATGCGGTGGTGTTCTTCCATCCGCTAGAGAGGGCGGAGGTTGCGGAAATCGCTCGTCGGATGGTGGAGGCATTCGTAGAGAGGATGCAGAAGGAGCGAGGGGTAAAGGTGGAGGTGAGCGGGGAGACGATGGAGGAGATCCTCCGGCGAGGGTATGACCCCAAGTTTGGGGCTCGTCCGATGCGGAGGGCGGTGCAGGAAGTGCTCGAACAGCGTGTTGCTGACGCGCTCCTCGCGCAGGAGGCAGAGCGTGGCGGCAGGATCGTGGTGTGATCGCCGGAGGTGGGAGGGAAAGGGTGCGTATGGTATCGCCTCGTTTCCCGTTTGGTGTGCCACGCCACGAGCCGTGGGTGGCGCTCGCTCCAATGGCGGATGCAACAGATCCCGCTTTCCGCAGGCTCGTTGCCTCCTATGCGCCGCCGACGCTGACGTGGACGGAGTTCGTCTCTGCCGATGGTCTCTGGCACCTCATCGAGCGGGAGGGGAGGAAAACGCCAGAGGACAACCCGCTCCTTACCGACCTGCAGTATTCTGAGTGTGAGCGTCCTATTATTGCGCAGCTCTTTGGGAGCAATCCGCAACGGATGCGTTTTGCCGCGCGCGTCGTGGCGGATTTAGGGTTCGACGGTATAGATATTAATATGGGCTGCCCCGACCGGGCCGTGCTTCGGCAGGGAGCGGGAGCCTCGCTTATCGAGCAGCCTTCGCTTGCGAGCGAGCTCGTTGCGGCGGCGAGGGAAGGGGCAGGTGGTCTACCGGTGAGCGTCAAGACCCGCCTTGGCCTTCGCCACGATGTGTTGGAGGCGTGGTTGCCGGTGCTTCTCCAAGGCGGCGTGTGGCTCGTCACGATCCATGCCCGCACCGCACGCGAGCTTTCCAAAGTGCCCGCCCGGTGGGAACGCATTAAGGATGCGGTTGCGCTCAGGAACCTTCTTGCACCCTCGGTCGCAATCCTCGGCAACGGGGACATTGCCTCCCTCACGGAAGCGAAGGAGAAGGCGAGAACGGTTGGCGTAGACGGGACGATGGTGGGGAGAGCAGTGCTCGGTGCGCCGTGGTTCTTCCGCGGGGATGCGGAAGTGGGGTTTGAGGAGCGGGTCGATGCGCTCGTGCGCTACAGTGTGTCTTTTGCGGCACTCCTCCCTCACAAGCCGTTTACGAAAGCACAACGAATGTTCAAAGCATTCCTTCGCGGCGTGCCGGGCGGGAAGGTGGTGTTGCGCGAGCTCCTTGCCGCACGGTCTGCGTCTGAGGTGGTGCAGGTGGCGCGCCGCCACGGGTGGAAGGGGGAGGTGGCGTTTGCGGCAGAGAATGCGCTATGAGACAATAGGAAAGATGGGAGAAGCCGTGCTCCAGATGCGTATCTTCTTCCTCCTCACGGCAGTTGCAGTAGTGGTGGTGACGATACTGGTGGCGGTGGCACTTTGGTATGTAATTCGCATTGTCCGACGGGTGGATGGCATCGTGCGGGATGTAGAAGCTATTGCCCGGCGCGTGCAGGAAGGGGTGAGTGAGATGGGAGAGCTTGCGGAAGAAGGGATGGAACGCATCCAAGCGCTCCTCACCCTCGTTGGGGGAAAGCGGATGTGGAAGCGGCGAAAACAGGTGCACCAACATCGGGA
>WFWM01000032.1 GCA_015491145.1 Patescibacteria group bacterium
CTGTTGTTCTACCTCAAGGAGCCGCAACGCAGCAGCATCCGCGTGTGGGTAGGCGACACGCAGGGCAACGCGGTAGCCGGTGGCACTGTATCCCTCGCGCGCCCCGGCTGGGAGGCGCAGCAAACAACTTCTTCCTGTGGGAATGCCTTCTTCAATAATCTCACTCCCGACACCTACGAGGTGCTCGTGCAGAAAGATGGATTCTTGTCGGCAACCACAACCGTTGCCGTGGGTACGGAGGAAGCGGAAACTGTCTCGATTACCCTCCTTGCATCATCGTAGAGGTATGCCGCGTTACCGAAGCGGATCCTCCCTTCCGGAAGCCATCGCCACGGTGGCGCTCATTGGGTTCGTGGTGGTGGCGTTTGCCGGTCTGGTGCTCATACTCTCTCGGTCGCAGCGGTACGCGTGGGAGCAGGGGAGCGCCATTCAGGAAGGACGCCGTGCCGTTGCTGCCTTGGCGCAAGCCATTCGCTCCGCCACCTACGGGGAAGACGGATCCTATCCCCTCGTTGCCGTGCAGCCCTTCTCTCTCACGCTCTACAGTGATATCGACCGGGATGGTCTGGTTGAGCGGGTACGTTTCTGGCTCGAGGGGACCACCCTCAGGCGAGCAGTGGCAGAACCTGTTGGACAGCCGCTCCACTATGGGCAGGAGGGCGCGCTGGAAATTATCGCGCAGTATGTGCGCAATGGAGAGGACGCTACCCCCATTTTTGTAGCGTTTGACGCAAACGGCACTCCTCTTGCTGATCCGGTCCCTGTGCTTGCGGTGCGAACAATTCGAGTTACGCTCGTCGTGAATGTGGGACGGAATCGGGCGCCCGGCGATTTCACGCTCTCCACAACGGCACGCCTGCGCAACACGCGTCTTTCCCGGTAGCATAGGGAGTGATGTGCTGCTACCGGCGGGGTGCCATCACAATGACAGCGCTCGTTTTCGGGTTCCTCTTCCTCGGCATTGCAGCTTCGCTTGCAGGATTCATTCTCACACAGGCAGATCGAGCAAGGGAGGAAGGGCAGTATGAGGCGGCGCTCCGTATCGCGGAGGCGGGAGTCGCCTACTACCGTTGGCGGCTGGCTCACTTCCCTAACGACCTCACGGATGGAACCGGCCATCCTGGCCCATATGAGCACGAGTTTCGTGATCCGGAAACAGGAACGGTGGGCACCTTCTCACTCGCCATTGAGGGAACCCAGTTCTGCAACCAGCGCACGTCGCTTGCCATTGTTGCCACGGGGTGGACACATTCCAACCCCGATGTGCGGCGGGCGGTGCGAGTCACCTTGGCGCGACCAACGGTGGCCGAGTACACCTACCTGCTTAACAGCAATGTGTGGGCAGGATCCGACCGTCGTATCTACGGTCCGTACCATTCCAACGGCGGCATCCGGATGGATGGCACCAATTTTTCGGTCGTGACGAGCGCCCAACAACAGTGGTGGTGCACGGCATCGTTCGGGTGTTCCCGACGCGGAGAGTGGAAACCGGGCATTTTCGGCGCAGGGGCCAACGCACATCTCTGGCAATTCCCCGTCGCTTCCTTTGATTTCAATTCCCTCACATTGGATCTCGTTGCACTACGGCAAGCGGTGCAGGAAGGTGGCGGTATCTACCTCCCTCCGAGAGGGAAGGGGTACCACCTCCAGTTCCAACCGGATGGGAGCGTGCGGATTAGTGAAGTGCAGCAGGTGCAGTGGGTTTGGGCGTACGATATGAACCGTGGGTGGCACCGGAGCAACGAAATCATCCGACGAGAACGCTTCCTCGGCACGCAGCGCATCCCCTCGTCGTGCCCGGTGCTCTATGCAGAGGGGGATGTGTGGCTGGAGGGAGTGGTGAGCGGTAAGGTGAGCGTGGTGGCAGCGCGACCCGAGCATTCGTCCGACCCGTCCATCTGGCTCCAGGGATCACTCACTTACACGCAGAGCTCTTCCCACGACGGGCTTGCGGCAATTGCGGAAGGGAATGTGCTGATTCCCCTTCGTTCTCCCAATACGATGACGCTCCAAGGAGTCTTCCTTGCGCAGCGGGGCTGGTTTGGGAGGAAGCACTACGCTTCCTTTTTCCTTCCCTATTCACTCCGACCCTTCGTGTTTCGTGACACGCTGACCCTGCAGGGTTCAGTCGTCTCAAACGGACGAGTTGGTACGAAGTGGAGTTGTGGCGGTTCGTTCTGCTCTGGCTACCGGGAGCGGGTGAACGCCTATGACCGACAGCTCGTGGTGCACCCTCCACCACTCCTGCCGTCGGTGCGGGAAGAGTACGAGGTCCTCGAGTGGCGGGAGGTTGCTCCGGCTCGGTGATGGGAAGCACTGTGGTACACTGAAAGCGTATGGATCGTGAGCCAACGCTCGAGGAAGAGAGGGTGGACCAACGGTTCCTTTCCCTGCAGGCTTCCCTCGAGCGTCAGATGGTGGGAACAACGGTGCGCCGCCGGCTGTGGCAGCAGCAGTGGCAAACACTTCGGCGTCGAGCGCCCTCGCTCGTAGGATGGGCACGGGTTGCAATGGGGGGAGGGGGCGCGGTGGCGGTTGGGATTGGGTTGTTTGCGCACTTTGTGCATCCTGTTGGTGTCGTTGCTCCCCCGGTGCGCTCACTCGCATTGACGATGCTTGGGCTGGTGGCTATTGCGTTTGGCGTGGCACTAAGGGAAGCTTCCTGATACGAGCTGGCTCCGGTATGGCAGGTAGGACCACTTCTCCCCATCGTCGCCACCCGCTGTGGCTGATTGGTAATTGGAAAATGTGGCCACCGACGCTGCACCAAGCAGTGCGGACGACTGCCCAGTATCGCCACCTTCAGTGGCCATCTTCGCGCCGCCTCACCATTGCCGTAGCGCCACCGATGCCGTATTTGACGGAGGTACGAAAGCAGCTCCCTGCGGGGTGGCGGCTTGCCGCGCAGGATGCGGGGGATCCTCGACGAGAGGGGGAAGCCACCGCACTCGTTTCCCTCAGTATGCTCAGGAGTGTTGGCGTTCGGATGATGATCGTTGGCCACTCTGAGGTGAGAGCGCGCGGGACCACCTCCTCGGCTATCAATACGCAGCTTCGCGCGACCCTTGCGGCTGGATGCGAGGTGGTGCTCTGCGTTGGAGAGCCAACTCGGCAGCGATCCTTCCAATCGTTTGCCTTCGTGCGACAGCAGGTGTTGGAAGCAATGGAAGGGGTTCCCGCTACGCAGCTGCAGCGTCTCCGTATCGCCTACGAACCGGTGTGGGCAATCGGGAGCCGGGCGACTGCCTCGCCTTCTCCTGAGGAGGTGCAAGAAATGGCGCTGTGGGTGAGGAAGGTGCTTGCCGAGCTGTATGGCACGGAGCACGCACTTTCCGTGCCTGTTCTCTATGGAGGTTCGGTGGATCCGGAGAACGCTGCTGCTTTCGTGCGGGAGGGAGGGGTGCGTGGCCTCCTTGTCGGGCGAGCGAGCCGCAAACCGCGCCTCTTCCATCGTATCGCCGAGGCGCTCCTCGCGGCAAGAAGCCAGAGATCCGCACCGTCCTCTCCCCCAACGAGGGAATGAAGCGAGCCGCTTAAGGGCTGTATGCAGGTGGTGCTTCCTATCCTTTCTTCCCTTGCTGTTGCTCGAGGGCTGCGGGTACTCGTGCGCGGATCGTTGAATGTCCCTCTGAATGAGCGGGGGGAACCGCAGAACACGCTCCGGCTTCACCGCATGGTCCCGACCATTCGGTGGCTTAGGCAGCGCGGAGCGAGTGTGGTGCTGTGCGGCCACCGGGGGCGAAGCGGAGACGAGAGCCTCGCACCGCTTGCCGAATGGTTTGCAAAAGAACTGGGAGAGGCTGTCGTGTTTGCTCCAACGATCCGTGATGCCCACCGTCTTCTCGGGGATGGGGTTTCGCTTATACTCCTCGAGAACCTGCGCTGCTGGGAAGGAGAGAAAGCGAACGACCTCCATTTTGCCCGGGCGCTTGCCGGGCTTGCCGATGCCTATGTAAACGAAGCGTTTGCCGCGTCGCACCGCGCCCACGCCTCTATTGTTTCGGTGCCCAAGCTCCTCCCTGCCTATGCAGGTTTTGCGTTTCAGCGTGAGGTGGAAATGCTCACGCAGGCCCTCGAGCCGCCGGCCGCTTCGTTCCTCATTGTCGGAGGCGCAAAGATTGCCACCAAGCTCCCTCTTCTGTTGCGTGCCCTCACGCGCTACCGCAAGGTAGCCGTCGGAGGAGTGCTTGCCAACGACTTGTGGGCAGCGAAAGGGTATGAGGTGGGTCGTTCGATGCGATCTGCCGTTTCACCCGAAGCGCTGCAACCGTTGCTGCGCCATCCCAGGGTCGTGCTGCCGGTCGATGTGGTTGCTTACCATCCCGTGCATGGGGCAAGGGTATGCGCCCCCACGGAAGTTGCGCCGGAGGAGCGCATTGTCGATGCCGGTCCACGGACTGTGGCGCTCTTTGCGGGTCTCGCAGAGGCGTCGGAGCTCGTAGTGTGGAACGGTCCGTTGGGAAACTACGAGCAGGGATTTGCAGCCAACACGGAAGCACTCGCACAAGCTCTTACGCGCGTCTCCGCGCGCACCATTATTGGGGGAGGCGATACCGTCGCCTCAATTGAGCGAATGCAGCTTGTGGAGCACTTCACCTTCGTTTCCACGGGAGGAGGGGCGATGCTCCAATTCCTTGCCGACGGAACACTCCCAGGCATTACAGCCCTCCAACAAACACTGGAGTGACCATTGCTCGCTGCTCCTTCATGAAAGGAAGGAGCAAAACGCAAACGCTTCTGGCGAGGCGATGCATACCCCCCCGAGCGTGAGGATCGCCCCCAGCACCACGCCACCGGCAATCAAGAGAATGCCGAGCAAGACAGAGAAGCCACCCTTTCCTCCCGCCGACGGCACCGATGGTGGTGTTGCAGGGGAGGGGAGAGGAGGCGTTGGAGTCGGCGAAACGGGTTGCGGCGGCTGGGTGGCTGGATCCGGAATGGCAAGGGAGGTGGATGGTGCGGCAACGGGCCCTGTGGAAACAGATTTGGGCGATGAACGGGAAGCGTGCGCGAGGAACGCCTGCGCTTCCTGCGGTGTCTTCGGCATCACGAGTGCGGTCGGATGAGGTTGGGAGGATGGATCGGTCTGGAGAGATGGGGAGGGAACACGCTCGAATGGGGCGGAAGGCAGGCGAGGCTCTTTGTTGGTTCCCGCTTGGGGTTGAGTAGGAAATGGACGCGCTCCGTCCTCATACTTTTCTGCGGATGGGGAAGTCGGGAGCGTGTGCTCTTCAGGCGGTTGCGGGATCGAGGCTGCCTGCTGCGGGGGGTGGGGAGAGGAAGGTGCTTCTGGAGAGTGAGGCTCCGCTGGCGCCGAAGGCACCGGTGTTGGTTGAGGTTGAGAAAGAGGAGCTTGCGTTTGTGAATGGAAAGGGCGTGGGCGGGCTGAAGCGGTCGTTTGATCCTGTGGCGTGGCGGGAGATGCCACCTGCTCTGAGGGAGGGCTGGCTGGACGCGTTGGCCCAAGAGCGGCTTCAACGAGGAGCGGCGGAATGGTAATTGCCATTCCCTCCTGTTGGAGGAGCTGGATGGCGGTTCGAATATCCTGCTTTTCCCACCCAGCTGCAAGGAGTGCCTCCACGATATCGGTGAGTGCGAACCCTTCCTTCACCCCGTTGCGGATGTAGTCAGTGAGTTCAGGAGAAACCATATCGCTCTTGCGTATTAAGTATGGTGTGCCAGTGCTTGGCGTACCGTCTCGGCGACCTCTGCAAGCTCTGCCTCGGAAGCTTCGTATCGGGGGGAGAGGATGAGCTGCTTGTCCGGGCAGGGGTAGAGACGGGCATGCACGTGTGGCACCTCAAAGCCCTCCACGATGACGCACGTGCGTTCGGTGGCGAATGCAGCGTCCATTGCCCGCATCACGCGGCGCGTCGTCTCCCAAAATGCGTGGTACTCCTCGTTCGTGAGGTTAGGAAGGTACGATACCTCGCGGCGGCTGATGACAAGCAGCTGCCCGCGCATCGAGGGGAACTTATCTGGGATAACGAACGTGTGGGCATCTTCGTAGATAATATACGCCGGAATTTCACGATTGAGGATGCGGGTGAAAATGCTCGCCATATGAGGGGAGTATAGCACACCTGCGAGTAGGGAGAGCAGGCTACGATTTTTTGCTGGAGCGGTGGAGCGTTGCTGCCAATGTGTCCATCGCTTCCTTTAGCTCCCACAGCTTTTCCGGCTGGGTCCATTCTTGGGGACAGACAGGGAGGGAGACTTCCCACCTGCGCTCGACAGAGTCAGGACCGGCACGCCGATCTTCCACCTCCACCGTGCGCGCCTCGGAAAGGAGCTTCCCTACATGCGGTAAGTCGAGACGAATAAGCTGGTTCGCTGCGGAGAGCCAGAGATATGCCGCTTTCAGTGTTGCGTGCAGTGTCTCAACGAAAGCGCGGAACCGATGGGATGCGTTTGTGGTATCCCACTTGCGTGCGGCTATTGTGCCGAGTACCACAAGCTCGTGAAGGAGAAACGTCATTGCCTCCCTGCGTTCGTGTGGTGTCGGTGGATAGTGGGCTTGGCCAGGAGGCGAGAGGTGTTTGGTTGGAAGACCGAATGCTACGTGCTTCTCCTCTTCTACCGCGGTGCGTGCTTCGATGAGTGCGGCATTGAAGAGATCCTCCCGCACGGGGGAGGGGATGTGCTGCTTCTCCTCGGCGGTGAGGTGCTGGTAGCGTGCGAGGAGGTGGTGCCACTGGAAGAGAAAGGAGACTGCTGCTGCGATGTACTCCTTTTTGTTGATGAGGAAGGGATCTCTCTCTGTCCTCTGCTTGGTGGTTGGAGGGGAGTGTTGACGTTTTGACTCCATAGGTGCGGGGAAGGCAAGTAGTGCACTTACGATACTTTACTTATTGAATGATGGCAACTGGAGTTCTGATAGGTGGTTGTTGGGTGTGATCTATTAACGCCGTGGTACTTGTATGCTAACCCACCTACGAAGTGGTGGCATGCCGTAATTTTGCGTGCTGTGTCGTGCGACCTCGCACAAAAAGAGATGGTGAGGGTCGGTTGGCTCTACTTCTCGTAGCGAGGATCAGGGGCGAAGCACGAAAGGAGCTTCAATATCGGCTCCAACCAGTTGTTCTTGTTTACTTACTAGCCTTGCTAGCTCGTCACTTAATCCGAACTAAGACGTATGAAGGCGAGTTCTCGACTTTACTACAATATGCTTCGAGGCATTGTGGTGTCCTTTTTCATCGCGTTCCTGCTTCTCAGTTCATCTTCCCCACAAGTTTCCCTCGCCGCACCTTCAGGACTCACAGAGCTGCAGATTACTTCCATTCTCAACCTCTTGCGTGTTTTTGGGGCTCCAGAAGCTACGGTAAGGGCGGTGGAAGTCGCTTTGCGTGGAAGGGGGGAAGAAGGATCTTTCTCGTCCCGAGAGCGAGCATTTTCTATTCCTCAAACCCCACCACCCACAAACCCTGTCGTCATTCGATATTTCAATGCGTGGCCGAAATCTGGAACAAGCCGACGGTTCATCGTATCTTGATCTTCCAATATCACCACCTCTGACACTCGAATCCACGGAGGAAAATGTTCCCTCCACTACATCTCAAAGAGCGGAGCAGAAAGAACAATCTTCGCTACCCTCCCCCCGGTGGGGAGCCGTGAGGTGGTGTTCTCAGAGCCCGGTACACTTCAATTGAATTGTATGTCTTCTCTGAAGGATGGATTTTCAGTGGGAAGAGCAATCCACATCTCACCACCCCAGCCACTCTCTGTCGCTATCCCCCTCACCATCCGTTCCTTCACCGTGTATCCGAAGCCTGAGGTGGGGCGAATCCTCACCGTCTCGTGGTCGTCCAACATTCCCCGGAGACAGGTTATCAAGGGCGATGCGCCCTGTATCGCAAAGATCAGAGAGGAGGGAAGTGGCCACTCTTCTATTCGCCGCTCCCTGCGTCAGGTAGTCGAACTGTCTTTTTCTCGAGCCCCGGCACCCTTCAGTTAGAGTGTTGGCTGAACGCGAAAGACGGGACAGAGGGAGCGTATGCCGAGAAGGAAATCCGCATCGGGCAACCAGCAATACCGCGCGTCCCCCTCACTATCCGTTCCTTCACCGTGTATCCGAAGCCTGAGGCGAAGCAAAATCTCACCGTTTCGTGGTCGACAAATATGTCGGAGACTGGAGCTCCAGGGATGTGTAGGCTCTACTATGTCGAAGAGGGTGGAAGAGAGTACCCACTCTTCCGCTCGTCACTGCCAGGAGCGGGGAGTCGTCACATCTTTCCCTCAAATCCCGGTACACTCCGATTGGCGTGCTGGCTTTTCGTGAAAGACGGAACGGAAGGAGCGTATGCCAAGAAGGAAATCCGCATCGCACCTCCTCCCGCATCTGACAGAGAGATAGAGATAGGGGACAGTTCTTCTGAGGTAACTCGTTCTACAAAAATTGCTCAATTTTCCCTGCCCTCGTCAGTGCGAAATGGAGGGAACTACCTTGCTCGATGGCAGGTGGAGGGAAGCCAGCCGGCGCGATGCACGATTGGAGTTTTGAGTGGGAATCAGGGGGTGGTAGGTTATTTTGAAGTGAAGGGAGATCAGGTGCGACGAGGGGAAAAGTTTCTTCCGATGCCCTACTTCCCCAATGCGACAGGAGCGCTCGTACTATTCCGCTGTTACGGGCAGGGTGGGGAAGAGGTTGCGTCTGCCACAAAGCGAGTCCGTCTCCTCCCTCCACTCCCTCCCACAAAACCGGTGCGAATCTCCTACTTCAACATGTGGCCTTCTTCAGGACAGGTGAGGTCGGGTGATTCTGTTCGAATTTCGTGGGGATCCAACATTACGCCGGTGGATGAACGAGTGTACGACGGTCGATGTCAGCTTTGGTTCATTCCCGCTGATGGATCGAATGTTTCTCCGTTTATGGTGTTTGATCGTTTGCCACAGCAGGGGAGTCGCGATTTCGTTCCTCCCACATCAGGAGACATCAAGCTGGTATGTCTGAGTGCCATGAAAGATTTAATTGGAGACTCAGATGAGCGTGCGGTGGGAGTGACAGTTGCGAGAGGGAAGTGGGGCATACGAAGCGGTATTGCCTTCTTCCGCGCAAGCACGCAAAGAGTTGGACCTGGACAAGAGGTTACGCTTTCTTGGCGGTCTGTTGGGGCAATGCGAGCCAACTCATGCAGTCTCGTGTCTGAAGAGCTATATCCGGGAACGAAACGGAAAGAACTGCGCAATCTTCCTGTGAACCACTCTTTGGCCCTAAAGATAGATCGTGCGACACGCTATTCCCTTCACTGCTATACAAAAGCAGGGGGGCACGATATGCGTGAAGTGATCGTGGATGTGCGTGCTCAATAGGGTATCTCCTCTGGCTAAGAGAACACCGTCGGCCTCTCTGAAGAGAGTCGACGGTGTTTATTGAATGCATTGTTGAAGAGACGAAGGCGCGATACGATGGGGAGAATGGAACGCTTTCTGATCTACACTGACGGGGCGGCGCGGGGGAATCCGGGGCCGGCAGGCATCGGAGCGGTAGCCTACGATGGCAGCGGAAGGGAACTCTTCCGCATCGCAGAGTTTCTCGGGGTAGCGACGAACAATGTGGCGGAGTATCAGGCGGTCGCGAGGGCGCTGGAGGTGCTCAAGCGTCGGGTAGGAAACAAGCGTCTTCGGGAAGCAGAGGTGGAGGTTCGGCTCGACAGCGAACTTGTGGCGCGTCAATTGAATGGGGTGTACCTGGTGCGCGAGGAGCACCTCTGGCCCTTGTTTATGCGAATCCACAATTTGCGTGTGAGCACCTTCCCTCACATTCGTTTCGTTGCCATACCGAGAGAGGAAAATCCGGTTGCCGATGCACTCGCGAATGAAGCCATCGACAGGGCGCAGCGGGGGTAATGCTGCAGCGTATGAGCTCTTCGCTGCGGGCTCGTGCGGCGTTGCTGGGCGCGGTGGCGCTCGGTGGTATTGGGCTTGGCGCTTCCGGGGCAGTGGGGGTCCCGACAGCGGCGGCGATAGCGCTCATTGGCGGCGCGATGGCAGTTCCCTTGGCACTTTCTCACCTTCGATCGCAGGCTTTGGTTGCGTGCCTCGTAGGGGTCGTTGCTGCGGCAGCGGTAGGGTGGGGCGCTGCAGCGCGGGAACAGGCGATGGCGATAGTCCGTTCCATCCCCATGGGTGAGAGGGTAGTGGTAGAGGGGACGGTTGATTCGTTGCCTGAAAAGACGGACCGTTCCGTGCGCTTCACCGTTCGGGTGCACTCCATCAGCGACAACACGATTGCCTCGCGAGCCCGTATTCGGGTCGTGGCACTCCCGTGGGCAGCATCGATCCAACCGGGGGATCGCCTCACCTTGCGCGGCGCAATCACGCTCCCTTCCCTGTTTCGCAGCGAGCGAACAGGAATGGTGGTAGATACGCGGGAGCGGCTCCTTGCTGACAGGGTAGTGGGGGTGATGCGTTTCCCCCGTTTCGTTGCCCACATGCCGGCGGAGTTCTTCACGCTCCTGCGTTGGAACAGTATGCTTCGCGAGCGGTTCGTGCGGTACCTGCCGCAGCCGCTTGCCGCACTCGCTGCGGGAATGCTCCTTGGGGGAAGGGATGCGCTTGGCTCGGCGCTCGAGGAGGTGTTCGTGCGATCTGGGCTCATCCATCTCGTCGTGCTCTCCGGGCAGAATATAGCACTCGTCCTCGGTTTCCTCATGCTCCTTTTGCGGCCGCTTCCTCGTGTGCTCGCACTTTCTCTCGCGCTCATCTCTCTCGTTGTTATTGTGCTCTTTGCAGGGGCCGAGGCGCCGGCGCTGCGGGCAGGGATAATGGGCGGCGTTGCGATCCTTGCCCTTATCGTCGGGCGGCGTGCCGATGCGCTCGCCGCACTCATCCTTGCTGCAATTGCCATTGCTGTGGTGAATCCACTTGCGTGGGTATCGAACCTCTCGCTCCACCTTTCCCTTGCAGCAACTGCCGGAGTGCTCCTGCTCGGCACGCCAATTGCGCAGTGGATCGAAGGGCTACTCCCTGCCCCCCTCGCGGCTGGAGTGGGGGCAACGGTCGGGGCGCAGATTGCCGTATCGCCGCTGTTGTGGTATCTCGCCGGCTCCCTTTCTGTTGTTGCGCTCCCTGCGAACCTCCTCGTCGTTCCCGTCGTGCCACTCATTCTCCTTCTCGGGAGCGGTATGCTGCTTGCAGGATTTGTGAGCGACACTTTGGCGTCGCTCTTGAGTGTGCCGCTTGCGTTCCTTCTGCAGTGGGTAGTGGAGGTCGGTGAGTGGTTTGCAAGGCAAGATTGGAGCACCATCACCCTCCCGCCGATAACGTGGGGAGGTGTGTTGCTGTTGTATGGAATGGGAATGCTGGTCTTCTACGCTGTGCGCCACTGGCTTGCGCGGCGGGCAATGGTCTCCCAATTGAGGGCTGCCCAGTAGGCGTCGAAGTAGCGCATCTTTTCTCCCGGTGTGTAGTCCACCATATAGGCGTGCTCCCACATATCGACGGCAACGACGATGGGGAGCGTCGCAAGTTGGCCGATGTGGTGCTCATCTACCCAGTTGAGGTGGAAGCGGTTCCCAACGGGATCATAGTTGACGATGGCCCAACCTGAGCCGCGAGCGACCACCGCCTTGAGTGCATCGCGGAGCGCTTCTGTCGAACCGAACGAAGCAGTGACTGCTTCCTTGAGCCAGCCGTCTGGAATCGACGCAGCGCCATGCTCGATGTCTCCAAAGTAGAACTCATGGAGCCGCATCCCGTTGAATTCGAAACCAAGACGACGGCGCACCTCTTGAATGAGCGTAGGGTCCGGATCGTTGCGCTTGAGGCGTTCGAACGCCTCATAGAGGGCATTCGTTCGCTTCACGTAGCCTTCGTAGAGCTTGAGGTGCTCTTCAATTTGCTTTGCGGAGATCCCCTCAATGGGGGGGAGGGAAAAGGAGCGAGGTTCGTACGGTTGCATACATAAGTGGGTTAGTCGTGCGAATAAGCGCGACACTCTTCTCTTGGAGAGTGTACCACGCTGCCTAATGGTATAG
>WFWM01000033.1 GCA_015491145.1 Patescibacteria group bacterium
AATGGGTGCAGGAAGTGTGCCGGCATGAGCCCCCCTCCTTTGCCGCGGCGCTCCTTTCCCTCCTTGCCGCGCTTCCCACGCCGCCGGTGGAGGGTATCGTGGTGACGAGGGGGCCTGGCCTCGATCCAGCTCTCTGGGTGGGGGTCAACGCGGCCCGCGTGCTCGCTCGTGGATGGAACATTCCGCTGTTGGGGGCGCACCACCTTGAGGGCCACCTCGTGAGCGCATGCGTCGTGCCTCAAGCAGGCTCCTCCACCGTTTCCTCGTTCCTGCTGCCCCGTCTTTCCTTTCCACTCATCGGCCTCATCGTCTCAGGGGGCCATACGGATCTCATCGCCCTCACCTCGTGGCGCAGCCGCACCATCCTCGGACGCACACGCGACGACGCTGCCGGCGAAGCGTTCGACAAGGCAGCGAGAATGCTTGGCCTACCCTATCCCGGCGGGCCCGAAATTGCTCGCCTAGCGCAAGCGGCACGGGAACGAGATGAGCGAATCCCCACCCCCCTTCCCCGACCAATGAAGGAAAGTTCTTCGTTCGACTTTTCTTTTGCAGGCCTCAAAACGGCGCTCCGCAGGCAACTCCAGCAGGCTGGTTTCCACCCCGATAAGCCGTCGATCCCTCTACACCTCCAGCGCGCCTTTGCGCGGGAGGTGGAAGAGGCCATTGTTGAAACGCTGCTTGCGAAGCTCTCCCGCGCCTGTGAGGCAACACACGCAAGGAGCGCCGCGGTGGGAGGAGGTGTGGCGGCAAACCGCTACCTTCAGGCGCAGTTGCGCGATTGGGCTCAGCGACGCGGCATCGCTCTTTCCATCGTGCCGCCTTCGATCGCAACAGACAATGCCCTGATGGTGGGAATGGGAGCGTCAGTGGATCATTTCCTCCATCTGCTTCCACCTGCGGACCCTGCACACCTCCGCCCCGATCCAAACGCACCGTGGCCCCGGGTGGCACAGACCTCTGCTACGCATTCATTTCAAGGTTGAGAAAACAACGCCTTGGAGGGACACCACCTGTGCTTACTTGCCCTCGCGATATGTGTTCTCCCGTCTTGCCAAGCTCTAACCGCTTCGCCTTTCCGGCTACTCGCCTCAACCGTCACTCATTGCACAGGCACCACAACCTTCTACCGCACAAGGAGGCGGATCAAAGCACATTCTCACCTAATCCGAGGTGAGCTCGCTGCGATTTCTCGAAAGCCGCACGATACGGCAACGCGCGCATGGAATGGGTGAGGTGACAGCCTCACCCCGCCGGCTGCCTTAGTGAGGAAAAGCCTCCTGCGGGGTGGGCCCTCGTGTTCCTCCACTCCCAAGCTGCACATCCTTCTTGTAGCCTACCCACATCCTCCTGTCGTGCAATGGGACAAAACCACAACCCAATGTTTGTCCTTTACAGTCAAATTCTTTAAATAAAAAGGTCTTTCAAAGTCAGAAAAATCCATTATATGATTATATGACCCATCTTTTCATGTCCTTTATGAGTTGCTTTTCCCAGAGGTTCTTTGGGAAGCATTTTCTTTATTGGAGGCCTTCAGACCGTGCACGTGGCAAACCGCAGATAGAACTGCAATTGCTCTAAGGCAGGTGTGTCCTTTAGGATAGATCTTTAGAGGTTATACCCTTGGAGGTTGCGCGCTTCTTGCAACCCTATGTCTGACCTTCCCCTCCTTGAACGGTGTGCTATGCTTGGTGAGATGGCGATTGCGTCCGTGTTTCGGAAGCCCTTCAATCCACAAGCCTACGAAGCAACGCTCTACGAACAGTGGGAGAGGGCTGGCTTATTCCACCCGGAAACGCTCATCGAAAAAGGGTTTCTCTCGAACGATGCGCCCCCCTACACCATTGTCCTTCCTCCTCCTAATGTCACAGGCACCCTCCATATGGGGCATGCGGCAATGCTCGCCATCGAGGATGTGCTCGTGCGGTTTGCCCGAATGCGCGGCTACCGCACGCTTTGGATTCCTGGCACAGACTCTGCTGCCATTGCAACGCAGGCGAAGGTGGAAAAGCAGCTTCTTAAGGAGGAGGGGCTCACTCGCTTCGACTTGGGACGGGAGACGTTCCTCGAGCGGGTCCACGCTTTTGCCAAGGCGAGTGAAGCCACTATCCTCAACCAGCTCCGCCGGATGGGCGCCTCGCTCGATTGGGAACGCTACGCTTACACGCTCGACGAAGCTCGGTACCGCGCCGTATTGACGGCGTTTGTCCGAATGTACAAGGCCGGGCTCATCTACCGCGGCATACGCATCGTCAACTGGGATCCGAAAGGTCAAACCGTCGTCTCAGATGATGAGGTGGAGTACACCCCAGAGCAGACTACGCTCTACACCTTCCGGTACTGGAACGATTTCCCCATTCCCATTGCAACGACACGGCCGGAAACAAAGGTTGGAGATGTGGCGGTTGCGGTGCATCCGGAAGATTCCCGAT
>WFWM01000034.1 GCA_015491145.1 Patescibacteria group bacterium
GAAGCCGTAGAGGGTGTCAGTTGGGTAGACGATGATGCCGCCGTCTGCCACCACCTTCGCTGCTGCCTCTACCGCCGCACGCGAAGGAGAGGAAAATACCACCGCAGCCATCCCCCCTACCGTATCAAACAGTATCACCCCAACTTGTCGCCATTGTTTCGGAACGTATGCTATACTCCCCCTCAGCGCGCGGTTAGCTCAGTTGGTAGAGCACTCCCTTGACGTGGGAGGGGCCGGGGGTTCGAGTCCCTCACCGCGCACCAATGGAGCATCACCCCTCTCAGGAGCCTCATCCTCCTCAGCCGGAAGGAATTGCCTTCCGAGGGAGGCTCCTCTCCCTCTTGGGCCCCACGCGAACGATAGAAGGAGAGGTGCAGCGCACACGGGTATGGACTGTGGTAGCGATCCAAGGGCAGGAAGCGGAGGGGGAAGACGAGGCTGTCGCAGATTTCCTTAGGAAAGCGCAGCAACAATTGAATGAACCAACAGAGGATCCCTCCGATTTCTTCCTCCTTCACCAATCGATCATAGGTTTCACGATAGGCGTAGAAAAGGAGCACCCAATTCCCCACGCGTTTGTCGACCTCGTGTGGGTGAGGGACGAGTACAGCGGATTTGGCATCGGCAATCTCTTGACGCGACAATGGTATCGGCTCCGCAAGCCTCTCGTCCTCAGCAACACGGCGACACCCCCAGAGAAACTCATCACATCCATACAAGCCTCTCTATCTGATAGTGCGAAAGCGCCGCAGCTTTCCCCCTCGGAGAAAAAGAGCGATACTATCCCAGAGGAAATCAAAACCATTGCGCAGCGGTGGCAATCGTGGTACCAGAGACACGGATGGGTCCCCCTCTGCCCTCCCAATAAAGCCCTTCTCGTCTACCTCCAAACAACCCCTCCTGCCACACGGCAAACCGCCGAGCAGCGCTTGCGCCACCTGTACTGCTCACCTTCCCATCGGTAGCCACACTCCAACACCTTTTACGGTGAATGGAGGACCGGCTCCTTCCCTCTCACTCCTTTCGCGCAACTCTACAAACCTCAGGTGATCCCGCAAGGTGCGCTCCGACAGCAAGGAGGGTGATCGCTCCAATCGCAACAGTCCCCGCAAGGGTGCCTCGCCACTGCTGGAGCGCGGCAATGGTTCCCGCAGAGAGGAAACCCGCGAGGCCAACGAGGCAGGCAGGACAGGTGATGAGTGCGGCAAATGATCCGCCGGTTGCCCAAATGCCCGCTGCAGCGCTTGAGGCTGTTGCTTTTGCACCGCAACGGCGGAAACGCAGGAGGTAGAGACTCTGCGCGATGCTGTAGGAAGCGAGAAGGGCAAGCGTGCTGAGGAGGAACCAATCACGGGGGCGTAGCACGGTGAGTTGGAATGCCACATCGTTTCCCACCACCTGTGCTGCTGGCACCGCAACGAGGATTGCCATCAGCACCACCCATCCTGCCGCCAGCACCGCAATGGAGACGGGATCCCGCAGCACATTCCACACACCTCGCCCGATTGTTTGAACGGTGCGTGCAAGAGCTTCTACCATTATTCCGAAGCATAGCACAGAATCGTCGCCGCAGTTGCACAGGAGCCTTCCAGCACCTACAATACTCCCCCATGGCACTAGATTTCCTCGCCATTGGTGACATCGTGAACGACGAGTTCATCGCACTTGATCCGAACGAGGCAAGGGTGCTCGAAGAGGGAGGGGAACGCCTCATAGCAATGCGATTCGGCGACAAGCTGCCGTACCGAAGCGCACAACTCGTCCCTGCCGTCGGCAACAGCCCGAACGCGGCAGTTGCCGCCCACCGTCTCGGCCTTGCAAGCGCGTTGATGACGGATCTTGGAGAAGACGAGGGAGGGAACCTCGCCCTCGCGCAGCTGGAGCGAGAGGGGGTGGATACCCGATTCGTGCGACGCCACAAGGGCAAGACCACCAATCACCACTATGTGCTTCGCCTCGGGGCAGAACGCACGATTCTCATCAAGCATGAGGTGTACCCCTACGCCTTTCCTGATCTCCCGGAGGAGCCGCGGTGGATCTACCTTTCTTCTGTAGGGAAGGAAGGTTCGCTCCCGTACCAACAGGCTATCGCCGCCTATGTCCAAGCGCATCCTACTGTCCACCTTGCGTTCCAGCCCGGTTCCTTCCAGATTCGGTTGGGCTATGCATCGTTGAAAGCGGTGTACCAGACAAGCACGCTCTTCTTCTGCAATCGGGAAGAAGCGATGACAATCCTCAACACCACCGATCGGGCTATTCGTCCGCTCCTTGAGGGTATCCATGCCCTCGGACCGCGCACCGTCGTCATCACCGACGGCCCGGAAGGTGCCTACGCATTTGATGGCGAGACAGTATGGTTTATGCCTCCCTACCCTGATCCCGCCCCTCCCGTTGATCGAACCGGCGCAGGTGATTCCTTTGCCGCCACCTTCACCTGCGCGCTCGCACTTGGCAAATCAATTCCGGAGGCGCTCCAATGGGCACCAATCAACTCTGCCTCTGTCGTGCAGCACATTGGCGCGCAAAAAGGCCTCCTCTCCCGCTCTGAGCTTGAATCCTGGCTCTCACGCGCGCCAGCAGAGTACCGACCGCGGGTGCTGCCATCGTAGTCCTGAGGAGACATCACCTACTCTTCTTCCTCTGGCACGAGACGGACTTCCGGAGGAATGTGTCGCTTCGCTGCCGCAAGGTACTCCGCCCCCTCCTCGCGGGCTCGGACAAGAAACGAGAGGGAGAGGAGGAGCACAGAGGCAAGGAGCAGCGATCCCACCAGAGTATTGATTCGGTGCGTCAGAACAGAGTGCATTCGGTGGTACATACCCTCTTTCCTACTCCGCAAGGAGCGCTTGCACTGCCTCAATCACATCGCGAGGTGTGAGGTGGTACTCTTGGAAGAGTTCATCGGGCTTCCCTGACTGGCCGAAGCGATCCTGCACCCCTACAAATCGCATTGGGAGCAATTGATGCTGAACGAAGAGCTCCGCAAGCGCGCTCCCCAGCCCTCCTGCCACTTGGTGCTCCTCAAGGCTCACCACTCCTCTTGCGCCACGCGTCGCATCGAGAATGGTTGCTGTGTCAAGCGGCTTCACGGTGGGAATGTGGAGCACACGTACGGCGACTCCCGATGCCTCTAGCGCCTTTGCTGCCTCAAGCGCAATAAAGAGCATTGTGCCTGTAGACGCGAGGACAACGGGATGTTCCCCATCCGCCTCCCACACCACATACGCCTTCCCTATGGTAAAGGGGGTTTCCGGTAGCGTCACAATTGGTGTCTTTTCCCGTGCAAACCGAAGGTATACCGGTGTGGGATGGGCAGCCGCTGCAGCTGTTGCCTTCCGCGCCTCTTCCGCATCCGCGGGGGCAACCACCGTCATATTGGGAATCACCCGCATAATGGCAATATCCTCAAGCGCCTGATGGGTCGCGCCATCGGGACCGACGGAAACGCCGGCATGCATCCCGCAAACCTTGACTGGTTGGTCGTTGAGCGCGATGGTCGTTCGAATCTGCTCCCAGTTTCTCCCGGGACTGAAAGCGGCGTAGGAGGTGATGAAGGGAATGAGCCCTTCCGCAGCCATCCCGCTCGCTACCGCTGCAAGGTTCTGCTCCGCCACACCGACTTCTATGTAGCGATCAGGGAACCGGTCCCGGAACCACGCTGATCGCGTACTCTCCGCCAAATCAGCGCAGAGCACGACGACTCGAGCGTCCCGCTCTCCCGCCTCTACCACGCCGCGACCAAACCCGTCGCGGGTGGCAGCCATCTCGCGTTGGCGTGGATCGAGAACACCGGGATGAAGGGGAAACGATGTAACAGGCGCCATAGTGTGTTCGTTACCGAGAAGCGGGGGAGGGGAGGAGGAAGAGTCCAATGTCAGGCAGATACCGACGATCTTGCGGATCAACTGGCCAAAGCGTAACCTCGAGGGTAACCGCCACCGATGCCTGCACGAGATGCCCTCCCCGCATCGCTCCTTCCGCATCAGCAAGGGCAATATGGGCGTGGAGGAACGGGGCGCCTTCCTTACGGGTAAGGTTCCCAACGAGTGAGACGACTTCCCAATCGCCCTGCAGCGTTCGCTCCTCGTAACGTTTTGAGGAAAGATGGTAGAAGGCGATAACCGGCTCTGACACTGCTCCTAACCCAACGAAGACTGCCCCTTCTAAGCCTCGATCGCGGCACACCTGCACGAGATCTTCCGGTAGGCGTGCTCCTCGTGGGAGCGATGCGAGTATTGGTGCTCCAGAAAAGGGTATTGCCATACGCTGCTACTCATGCTGCGGTGCCTCGACGACGTCCGCGAGGGTGCGGAGCTGCCGAAGGAACCGTTCCGCCTCCTCACGAGAGGGGGGTTTGCCGTGCCAGCGGTAGTCGAACTCAATTTCCGGCACGCCGCGGCCGGGAATCGTGTGAGCGATAATCATTGTTGGCTTCTCGTAGATTGCTTTCGCGTGCTCAACCGCAGCAACGATTTCCTCCATATTGTGGCCGTCGATCTCAAGCACATGCCAGTTGAACGCCTCGTACTTCTCCCGAAGCGGCTCAAGTGGCATCACATCCTCCGTCATCCCGTTAATTTGAATGTTGTTGCGGTCCATAATGGCGGTGAGATTGGAGAGCCGGTACTTCCCCGCAAACATCACCGCCTCCCACGTATTCCCTGCATCGTGTTCCCCATCAGAGGTGATGCAGTAGATGCGATGCCGCTTCCCCTGTATTCGCGCAGCAAGCGCCATTCCCGCAGCTTGCGAGAGCCCCTCCCCGAGCGGCCCTGAAGTCGTCTCCACCGCCGGTAGGACTGTCCGTTCAGGATGCCCCTGCATCCGGGATCCAAATTGGCGCAATGTGAGCGCCTCCTCCCTCGAGAAGTAGCCGGCAAGCGCCATTGCTGCGTATCGCACCGGCACGATGTGGCCATTCGAGAGAATGAGGCGATCCCGGTCTTCCCACAACGGATCTTTCGGATTGTGCCGAAGGATGTGGAAGTAGAACGCAGTGAAAATGTCAGCCATACCGAGCGGCCCTGCTGTGTGGCCTGATCCGGCAGCTACCAGCATCTCGATGAGGAGGATGCGAACCTCTGCTGCAATGCGCTCGAGCCGCAGCCGCTGTCCATCAGTGAGGTAAGGCATTGAGGGTTAGGATACCACAAACACACTTTTTCCCTTTCCACATCCCATAATCAGCGAACACGGTCCTCGTCTCCGCCTCCTCCTGCGGGAGGCGTATCAGCTGTCGCTTCCTCTGCTACCTGCGCGAGTGTCGCCTCTGCTGCAGGACGCTCTTGCACCATATTGGCGAGCGAAAAGAGGGTCACCGACGCCGCCACCACTCCTCCCACATTGAGAAAGAAGAGGGCGAGCGCTTGCCACAGCACCTCCCACCATCCCCACGAAAGCGCTACTCCCGCTGCCGCCAAGGGAGGCAGGAGCGCCACAGCCACCGCTACTCCCGGCAGGTGAGCAGAAAGGTGCGGCCGCATAAGGGTGTAGGTCACCGCTATTCCCGCCGCCACCGCCACTACGAGGTAGCCGAGCGAAGGGGTAAAGAGGGAGAGTACCTCGCCACGGACTCCCCCATCCGGCTCGGAGAGAAAGAACCCTGCTACGAACGCAAGCAGCACGCTCCCTGCTGAAGACCAAAAGAGGGTGCGGGCTGAAAGCCCAATCACACGCGTATCGTGGAGCACGATCCCAAGCCCGAGCGAAAGCACCGGATAGAGCAGCGGCGCAATCAGCATTGAAGCAATGAGAAGCGGAATGTTGAGCGAAGCAATGCCTACTGCCGCAATGAGCACAGCAAGCGACAGGAGCAGGGAATAATCGAAACTCTGGGTACTGTTCGCGAGCAATTCACGCACCGCCCGAGCCCTATCTTCTCGTTCAATAGCAAAGAAGGAGTCGAGCATCGTCATATGCGACATGGAGCTGCCTGTGGATTCTGTTCACACGCTGGCGTGTAGCGACCGAGGCGAGCGAGCGCCGCCATATGGGCCCGATGGAGAAACACCTCCTGC
The DNA here is from genome assembly GCA_015491145.1 of Patescibacteria group bacterium. Lineage (GTDB taxonomy): Bacteria > Patescibacteriota > Minisyncoccia > Phycocordibacterales > UBA12088 > J119. The sequence goes on from WFWM01000034.1 coordinate 6,018, forward strand.
GCTTCATTCCAGAAGGCATCGTTTCCACCCCACCGCTCAAGCACCGGCTGATGGAGCGCACGCGCAAATGAAAATGACAGCGGCCATGGGTGCGGGCCTCGTCGCACCATTGCGTCGAGGTTTGCGGTTGCATACTCGGGAGATTGCCCTCCCGAAAGGAACGCAATGCCTCCGAGCGAATCTGGCACTGTATCGTACAAGGCGCTCAGCGTCTGCACAGCCACTTCCTCGGAGGAAGCCGGTCCTCCCTCGTACTCGCTTCCCGCAACCACCATGCTCGCCTTGAGCACTACCTGCTCTGGAGGCACAGCGTGTTGGTGAAGTTGTGCCAACACCTCACGCCAGACCATCCGATGCACACGTGCACTCTCTTCAATGCTGTGCGTCCCTTCCATCAACACCTCTGGCTCCACTATGGGAACCACGCCTTCTTCTACGCATACACGCGCATACTGCGCGAGCTCGAACGAATCAATGCGGATATCGTCAAGTGTCGGGAGCCCCTCGGTGCGATCGATCCGATACACCCCGCGCCACTTGGCAAACCGAATTCCCCACCGATCTTTCGCCGCACGAAGCCGTTCACGCAACCCCCCCAGCCCCCGGGTGATCTCTTCCTTGGGGTGAAACGGGCTCGGCCCAAGCCCCTGGTCAACCTTGAGGCCAACGAGCAGCCGCCGCTGTCGCGCTGCTTGGGCAAAGGGAGTGCCATCGGAGAGCGTCTGTCGAAGCGTTTCCTCGTGGAATATCGCTCCGCTGATGAATCGATGGAGATCAGGTGTGGTGATGAGGAGTTCCCGATACCGGCGACGCTGTTCCTCCGTTGCTTCAATCCCGCGTGCCGCAAGCCGCTTGCCGAGCGTAGTGGGGCTCCCGTCCATCGCGAGGATGCCCTTTGGAAGGGTAAAGAGCGCCGCGACCGTTTCCTGTAGCTCCATACCGCAACTCTACCACACCGTTTTCGCATCTCCCTCCAATGCCTTCAGCCACTCCGGCTTCGGTCCGATATCATGTGAGAGTGTCAGGCTCCGATGTTGGAGCACCACCTTCCCTTCCTCATCGAGCGTTGGGATCCACAACGGCTTCCGGCTGTGGTAGGCAATGAGCGACGCGAGCACGAGGGTGGAGGACCGGAGGGGTCCTTCAGCGGGCAGCCACCACACGAGGGCGCGATCAGGACGGCGCCGCAAGAGGCGGGAGAAGGCTCCAATGTACTCAGGGTGAGGCTTTACAAGAACGCGGATAACATGCGCAGGTCCTCCCTGCGCTTCCTGTAACGCAACGCAAGGTGTCCGCGCACGGGAAAGCCACCGCCGAGCTCCTGCCTCCCGCTCATCAATGAGGGTAATGCCGGTGAGTGCCACCTCCGTCGCTGCAGGGAGTCGACGAATCGGCGGGGAGACTGGCTCCGGGAGGGGGCGTTGCTCAAGCGTCGCGGCAAGGGAACGGAGCGATGTGGGTGCTGCAACGAGTGAAGGGGGAATCGTGTAGTAGAAGGTGTGCTCGATCGAGCGCAGGAGCCACCACCATTCCCACGCTCCCCATTGAGGCTCTACGTTTGGCAACGGAAGATGGGCATTATCCGCATGGAAGCGGGGCGCCCCCACGATAGTGTTTGCAAGGGCAGTAAGCTCCCCAAGCACCGGTGATTCGTGCGTGATGGTGGCGGGAACATCGGCGCCGCTTGTCTTGCTGCATACCTCTCTCGCAACCTTCGTCCGCTTCGTCTTCAGCGTTGGCGTTTGCGGGAACGGCCCGACCCAACGAACCCAGCGACGAATTCGTGCAGGTTTCGGTAATTGCGCGTTCACAGCAGCAACCACCTGCGCGACAGCGGCATCAGGAGCGTTACTCACTATTGCAGCGGTCACCTCCTCACCTCCCTTCCCTTCCTTCCGACACCCCACCACGCACGCATCCAGCACCTGTTCCGAGTGCTCACGCAAGCGGTCCTCCACCTCGTCGGGGTATACATTAAACCCCCCTTCCGTTAGTATCATCTCTTTTACCCTCCCACGAATGGCAATGAATCCCTCTTCATCGATCTCTGCAACATCACCGGTTGCGAGCCAGCCTCCCTGCAACACTTCTGCGGTTTTTTCGGGATTCCGGTAGTACCCTTCCATTACCATCTCGCTCCGCACGAGCAGTTCACCACTCTCACCCAGCCGCACCTCTACCCCTGGCAGGGGTTTTCCAACAGTCCCCTTCTTTGCCTCGACTGGGGTGTTCGCGGCAACAATGGGAGAGTGCTCTGTCAAGCCATACCCTTCATAGACAGGGAAGCCAAGCCGTTCCCAGAAATCTGCCACCTCGTGCGCCAGCGGCGCTCCGCCGCAGACAAAGTATTGGAACGTCCTCCCAAATCGTCGCGCAATCGGCCAAAACAACCATCGCCGCATCCGCATTGGAAGCAGTGGGGCAATACGGAGGAGAGAAGCAAGCACCCGTTCCTTCCCCTCTGCCGCGACTTTCCGGAAAATCGCCTTTCGAAAGGTCTCAAGTAGCCGGGGCACGAGCACCATATGCGTCGTTGGGCCGCTCGCGAGCGCCTCAAAAATAGCTCCGGCAACCGCTGCTCTCGGATAGACAATAGTGCCGCCAGCGAGCAAGGGCACGAGCAAGCCGGCGGTGCACTCAAACATATGGGAAAGAGGCAGCACGGAAACCGCCCGCGTGGTGTGGTCGAGCGCAAACGCTTGCTTCGCCGCCGCCGCGTTGGAGAGAACCGCACGACTCGAGAGCACAACCCCCTTGGGAGTAGCCGTTGTCCCGGAGGTGTAGGCAAACAAGAGTGGCGCGTCAAGGGAACGGATGACCGGAGCGAGGGGAGAGAGCGTTCGACTCTGCTGACGGAGCCGCTCAAGCGGAAGCGTGGTGGGTGCAATAGATTCCGGATGGAAAAGGCTCTGAATTGCAAGGATGGCTCCTGCATCCTGCGCTATCGCTCGTGCAACGGCCGCGGGGGCATGGGTATCCACCGGCACAGGGATTGCACCCCGCCACACGATACCGAAGAATCCTACGACCCAATCCACACTGTTTGGTCCCCACAATACAACCCGATCCCCCTCCCGCACTCCAGCCGCCGCAATCCATTGTGCAGCGCGAGCGACGAGCCGCTCGAGGTCCCTGTACGGTAGCCCCCACGAACCTCCCGCCAGCATTTGCACAAACGCAAGGCGTGAGCCCCGTGCACGACTCCACTGTGTAAGCAGCTCCGGCAGCGGGGCTATCGGAAAC
>WFWM01000035.1 GCA_015491145.1 Patescibacteria group bacterium
TGGCGTACGAGCAGCAGGATGAGACGGTGGGGGCGAAGGAGCTCGCCTGCGCGGCTGGTACCTGCGAGATCGATGTGGATCTCTCGCTCCTTGCGCAAGCGGATGGGGAGGAAGGGAAGGAGCAGCGAACCGCATAGCGCGGGCGGAGGGAGTGCCCTCCTCGTCATCGTCGGCGACGGGAAAGGGAAAACAACTGCGGCGCTCGGGCAGGCGCTGCGGGTGTGGGGCAACGGCGGGCGGGTTGCGTTCTTCCAGTTCATCAAATCGCCGCGATGGGAGACGGGAGAAGCGCGTGCTATTCGTTCACTTCAATCTCCCCGCTGGCGTCTCGTTGTAGGAGGGCGCGGGTTTGTCGGTATTCTCGGCGACACCCTCCCTCGAGAAATTCACCAGCAGGCAGCGCAGCGGACATTTGCCTGTGCGAGTCGGGCTCTGCGGTCAGGGCGGTGGGATCTTGTGGTGCTCGATGAACTCTTGGTAGCGCTCTCGCTCTCGTTGCTGCCGTGGGGGGAGGTACGGACTGCGCTCCTTTCCCGACACCACCGGACTGATGTGGTGGTAACGGGCCGTGCCTCCCCGCAGGTGTGGAATCGCATCGTCCCTCTCGGCGATATCGTCACTGAGTGTCGGGAGGTGCACCACCACTTTCAAAGCGGCACCTCCGGACGGCGCGGGAGGGAGTATTGAAGGGGTTGGTTGGGTTGTGGTAAGGGAAGGGGTATGATCTACCTGCTTGGCTTTCTCGATCTCCTCGGCGGTTTCACCGCAGCGGCGCTTTGGATGGGAGTGCCGCTTGCCCCTTGGCTCCCATGGACCGTGGCACTCTACCTCGTCGGCAAAGGTCTCACCTTCTTCCTCCTCTCGCGGGAGCCGCTCAGCCTCATCGACATTGGGCTTGGCGTGGTGCTCGCTGGCGTTGCCTTAGGCGGCAAGACGGTAGCGCCGCTTGCAGGGGTTGATGCAATCCTGCTTACTTACAAGGGGACAATCTCTTTCTTCCCCTCACTCCGATGGGCCGGTGCGTTTCGGTGACTGATGAGAAGGTTGCACTGGAAAGTAGCGGCGGTGCTGCAGGCGGCGGGGGAACAGATTTGCTACATCGTAGAGCCGGTAATCCTTTCCATACCCCAGCTTTTGAAGCATCTTCGTTGTTGGATTGCGGAGCTTGAGGGGGATGGGTAGGGCGCCAAACCGGCGCACATCCTCCTGCGCGGCACGGAGCGCCTCGTACGCGCTTCGGTCTTTCCTACAACGCGCAAGGTAGGCGGTTGCGTGCGCGAGGTTGATGGCGCACTCGGGGTACCCCACGGTGTGGCACGCTTGGAACGCAGCGTTCGCCACCACGAGCGCGGTGGGTTGCGCAAGGCCCACATCTTCTGAGGCAAAGATGACGAGTCGCCTTGCAATGAAGAGAGGATCCTCTCCTGCCTCCACCATTCGGGCGAGGTAGTAGATTGCCGCATCGGCGTTTCCTGCGCGCATACTCTTGATGAATGCGGAGATGGTGTCGTAGTGCGCATCACCACCTTTCCCCCGCTTATCGTATGGAAGGGGACGCTCCTTGGCGACGCGCGCCAGCGTTGTGGGGGTCACTTCCTCATACAGGCGCACGGCAGCCTCGAGGGTGGAAAGGAGTATGCGTGCATCGCCGCGCGCGTGCTCGATGAGCCATGCGCGCGCCTCTTTCGACAGCGAAATGGAGAGGGAACGGGCCGCCCGTTGGAGGAGTATCGCCAGGTGGGAGGGTTCGAGCGCTTTGGTGGGGAATATATGGAGACGGGAGAGGAGGGGGGCAACGATGTTGAAGCTTGGGTTTTCTGTCGTTGCTCCAATAAGGATGATGGTTCCCTCTTCCACTGCAGAAAGGAGCGCTTCCTGCTGCGCACGATTGAAGCGGTGCACTTCGTCAAGAAGGAGAACCGTTGTTTGGTTCGGGTGTTGCCTCGCGCGTGCGATCGCGTCCCGCACCACCTCTTTCCCAACCTCCACCGCGCTGCAGGAAATAGTGGTCGCGCCCGTGGCGTGTGCGACGATGCGAGCAATGGTGGTTTTTCCACTGCCGGGAGGCCCCCATAGGAGGAAGGAGGACAGCACCCCTACCTCGACCATTCGTCGAACTGGCCCTTCTGCGCCTACGAGGTGCTCCTGCCCGACTACCTCATCGAGGGAGCGGGGACGCATTTGTTCCGTAAGGGGTTGTTCCTGCATCCCTCCCACTCTACGCCACCAATGGTTCAGCGCCAACCGGTGTGGTATACTCTGGAGCACAGGCCTATGGCGCGAATGCGAACCTCTGCGAAAATTGCATGGCTGCTTGCTGGCGGACTCGTGATAGGAGCTCCGTTGCTGTACTGGGGGTACGTAATGAGCCAGCCTCATCCACTCGACGGGTTTGCGCAATGCCTTGCCGATCGGGGCGCCACCTTCTACGGAGCATTCTGGTGCCCCCGCTGCCGAGAACAGAAGGCGTTGTTTGGAAGGGCGCAACGGCTCCTCCCCTATGTGGAGTGCTCACCGCCGAACCGGCAGGGACAGTATGCGGTGTGCCGCGAGGCGCAGGTGCGCGCCTACCCGACGTGGGTATTTGCAGATGGAACTCGGAGGGAGGGGGTGCTCTCGCTGCAGCAGCTTTCCGAAGCGACAGGCTGTGAACTTCCTCTTGGCTACGGATCATAATGTATGCTCCCTTATTGGATGGATTCCCTCGTGGGCGTCATCACCCTTGGCGCTGAGGTAGGGCTGGTTGCCGTTGTAGTACTCTGGTTCTTCCGCCAAGCGCTTCCAGGTGTGGAAGCGTTGTTTCAGCTTCTCGGTCAATGGTGGGCTGCAGGCGTTGCGGGAGTGAGCATTGCCGCAATTGTGATGAGCCTCATCTATGAGGCAGCGGGGTTTACTCCCTGTTTTTGGTGCTGGGTTGCGCGGGTATTTTTCTACCCTCTCCCGCTCCTGCTTGTCGTTGGGTGGTTCCGTCGCGAGCTACACTTGTTGGCGCCGTACGTGCTCGCGTTTTCCATCGCCGGCCTCGTCGTCACACTCTACCAGCATCTCCTTCAAATGGGCATGGCCCAGCCGGGCGTCTGCGTGGCACTCGCGGGTGATGATTGTTCCGTCCGTTGGTTCTTTGAACTGGGGCACATTACGTTCCCATGGATTGGGGTTGTGATGTTTGGCTGGTTTGCCTTCCTCGCTTTCCTCGCGCTCCGCACTCCCTCTCAGCCTCGGACAACGCACCATGTCGCACCAACGACGAACACCTAAGGAGCTCCGCCGTCTCTCTGATACTGAACTCATCTGCCTTGCGCGTCGGCATAGGGAAGCGTTTGGAGAGCTCTACCGTCGGTACCGTGCTCGGGTCGAGGCATTCGTACTCCGTCTCACCAACGGAGATAAGGAGCTGGCGAGGGATATCACACAGGAGACCTTCCTCCGCGCGTTTCGGGTGTTCCACCGATACCGGCCGAAGACCGACTTCCTCTATTGGCTGTTTGCGATAGCGCGGAACCTAGCAGTGAGTCGCTTCCGTCGAGTGAGGCGGACGGTGCCGTTGGAGGAAGCGCTCGCTCACACGCATGCGCTCCACACCGCTGCTCCACCAACGCTGGAGGTGGAGCGCGCATGGTTCCTGCAGAGGCTTGCCGCAGCAATCCGTCTCCTTCGTCCTCGCGAACGGGCGGTTGTTCGGGAGCACTACCTCTACGGCAAGCCGCTTGCGCGTATTGCGCAGGAATGGGGGGTGAGCGAAAACGCGGTGAAGCTCCTTCTCTCCAGAACACGGCGGAAAGTGCGCCATCTCCTTAATCTCTGACACCTTTCACGCGCTGCAGCGTTTACCTTTACGGTCGATTACCAGCTTCGCGAGAGGCTAAGTATGTGGCGTATGGTTCGGTTCCGTCGTGTTCGCCGAGGGGGTGATTGGCTCCTCGACCCGTTTGCAGCGCTTGAGGAGATGCGCTCCCTCGTGGAAGATGCGCTTGCCGGCTCGGGGGAAGAGAGCGGGCAGGTGGTGTTCCTCCCTCCGCTTGATCTCTCGGAAACGGACACCCACCTCATTGCCCGGCTCGAGCTGCCGGGAGTTGACCCGAAGGCGGTGAAGGTAGAGGCGACTGAGGACACCCTCTCCGTCTCCGGGGAAGTGAAGAATGAAGCGGAGGAGAAAGGGGAACAGTTCTATCGTGTTGAGCGGCAGTACGGATCCTTTGAGCGGACCGTGAGCCTGCCGGTGCCTATCAACCCTGAGTCGGTGGAGGCTTCCTATAAAGACGGTGTACTCACCATTCGAATGGAGAAGAAGCAGCAGACGAGCAGGAAGCAGATCCAAGTGAAGATAGACTAAGGGTTGTGGTACGATAGGCGCACCCTTGAGGTGCGCAGCAGGAGGGCTCCCTCCCTTCTGCTGAGCCTCTCAAGGGAGGTAGTTATTGGGCTAAAGGAAATGGAGTATGGCACAGCAGATGTGTGATGTGTGTCAACGCCGCCCGGCGGAAATAATGGTTACCGTGATCCGCAATGGGAGGCGGGAGGTGCAACATTTGTGCCGCTACGATTACGCAGCGCTCCGTGAACGGCAGCGAGGGATGTCTCCTTTCGCTTCGCTTTTTGGAGGGCTGGGGGGCGATCCTTTTGACGACGACATTCTTGGGGCAGAAGGGCTTGAGGCGCTGGCGAGCAAGCTCGGTTTCCCAATCCCACGCCATCGGGAAGGGATGAGCCTCGATCAGCTCCTCACCTCAGAGGCGAAAGAGTACATCGAGAAGGCGGGACAGTATGCGGTGGAGCGAGGCATGCAGGAGGTGGATACTGAGCACCTGCTGTTTGTCCTCCTCAAGCATCCCGTGGTGCTCTCCATCCTTCAGGCGGCAAAGGTAGAGGTAGACCAGCTCGCTCAGGCTATTGAGCGGGAGGCACCGAAGGGGAAGGCAAAGGAAGGTGTGCGAGAAATTCGCGTCTCGCCACGGGTTAAGTTTGCCCTTGAGGAAGCCGTGCGCTTTGCGCGGGAGTTGGGGCACGACTATGTCGGGCCGGAGCATATTCTCCTCGGGCTTGCTGCGGAGGAAGAGGGCCTTGCTGGTATCTTGCTGCGGAAAGCTGGAACCAACGCGGACCAACTCCGGCAAAAGACCATCAAGGTGGTCGGAAGGGGCGCCGGAGAAGGTCGTGCAGGCAAGAAGAGCCCGACACCCACCCTCGACCAATACTCACGAGATCTCACGGAGCTTGCGCGGCAGGGCAAGCTTGATCCGGTGATCGGGCGTGCGGAGGAGATAGAGACAACCATTGAGATTCTCTCTCGCCGGACAAAGAACAACCCCGTGCTCATCGGGGAACCCGGTGTCGGGAAAACGGCGATTGTGGAAGGGCTCGCCCAGCGGATTGTCGCGGGGGATGTGCCGGAGGCACTGGAAGGGCGTCGGGTTGTTGAACTCAACCTCAACGCTCTCGTTGCCGGCTCAAAGTATCGGGGAGAATTTGAGGAGCGCGCGAAAAAGATTCTCGATGAGATTCGCGACCAATCCGATGAACTTATCCTCTTCATTGATGAGCTCCACACCATTATGGGCGCCGGTGCCTCTGAAGGCGGCTTGGATATTGCTAACACCTTCAAACCGGCGCTCGCACGGGGAGAGCTCCATCTCATTGGAGCGACGACCCTCAATGAGTATCAGAAGCACATTGAGAAGGACCCGGCGCTCGAGCGGCGTTTCCAGCCCGTCTTTGTCGCAGAACCGACGGTTGAGCAGACGATTGAAATCCTGCGCGGGCTGCGGGATCGCTACGAGGCGCACCACAAGGTGGAGATTACCGATGATGCGATCGTTGCCGCTGCGGAACTTTCTGACCGCTACATAACGAACCGATTCCTTCCCGACAAAGCCATCGATCTTGTCGATCAAGCGGCGGCACGGGTGCGCATCCTCGCATCAATGGAAAACAAGGAGCTTGCCGATCTCGAGGAACAGCTTCAGGGGCTGAAGAAGGAGCTTGCAGCTGCACAAGCGCACAAGGACTTTTCGCAGGCAGGGAAGCTTGAGCGAAAAATTGCGAAGCTCGAAGAACGCCGAAAGGCGCTGGAGGAAGAGTGGCAGAAGGTTCGTTCCACTACGACGCCGCAGGTTACGAGGGAGCATATTGCGCAGGTCGTATCGCGCCTCACCGGCATTCCGGTAGCAGAGTTGACGGAGGAAGAACGGGAGCGCTTGCTGAAGCTTGAGGAGCGCATTCACGAACGTATCGTTGGGCAGGAGGAGGCAGTACGTGCCGTTGCCAATGCGATTCGTCGTTCGCGAGCCGGCATCGCACGGGCGAACCGCCCGATTGCGACCTTCCTCTTCCTCGGCCCGACGGGGGTGGGGAAGACGGAGCTTGCAAAAACCATTGCGCGGGTGGTGTTTGGCGACGAAAATGCGATGGTGCGACTCGATATGAGCGAGTATATGGAACGGTTCGCTGTCTCCCGTCTCGTGGGAGCGCCCCCGGGATACGTCGGCTACGAAGAAGGCGGGCAGCTCACCGAACCGGTGCGTCGCCGTCCCTACACCGTTGTCCTGCTTGACGAGATCGAGAAGGCGCATCCGGATGTGTTCAACATTCTCCTGCAGGTGTTCGACGACGGGAGGTTGACGGACTCGAAGGGGCGAACGGTGGACTTCACCAACACCATCATCATTGCCACTTCAAACATTGGATCAGCAATGATCCTCGACAACCAGCGGAAACCGGAGGCGGACCGCCTCTCCTACGATGCTCTACGCGAGAAGCTCCTTGCAGAGCTGCGGATGACCTTCCGACCGGAGTTCCTCAACCGGATTGATGAGATTATCGTGTTCCATGGCCTCACGAAGGAGGAGACACGTGCCATTGCAAAGCTCCGACTCGAGGAAGTGGCTCGGCTCGCCCATGGGCAGGGAGTGACGCTCTCCTTTGACGATTCACTCGTTGACCACCTCGTGGAGGTTGGCTACAGTCCGGAATTTGGGGCTCGCGAGCTCAATCGGGCAATCCAACAAGAGGTGGAGAATGCGCTCGCCCGGTGGATGCTCAGCGGAGAAATTCGTGAGGGAGATTCGGTCGTGCTGCGGTACGAACCAAAGAAAGGGGTGGTGTTCTCGAAACAAGCATCGACTCCATCTGCTGCTCCCTCGCGGAAGGCCGGAGCTCGCAAGCGATCGTGAGGGATGGAAATGATGGACACACCACTCCGCCGGCGTGCGCCGGCGGAGTGGTGTGCTAAAGTGGGAATGATGCGCCTGCGCGTGCCAGTGTGGTGGGTGGGGGCAGCCCTCTTTACGCTCCTTACTGCGCAATCTCTCGCGCTTGCGGCCCTTGGCCATCCATGGGTCTGCAGCTGTAGTTTCGTCAAGCTCTGGCACGGCGCCGTGGATACGCAAAACTCGCAACACCTGTTCGACTGGTACACGTTCTCCCACATCGGGCACGGCATCCTTTTTGCCGCGGTAACCCTACTCCTGCGTCGGGTGCACGCATATGCACGCGCAATTCCCTGGTCTGTCTGGCTTGTGGGGTGGGTTGCTGTTGAGGCTGCGTGGGAGGTGTTTGAGAACACCCCGCAAATCATTGCGCTGTATCGTACGAATCCTATCTCTCGGCACTATTTCGGTGATAGCGTTATCAACTCCCTCGGTGATACACTAGCTATGATTGTGGGATTTGCGGTGGTGCGACGTTGGGGGTTGATAGTCGGGCTTGTGCTCTTGGGAGGGATGGAGCTCTTTACCTACCTTGCCGTTGGCGATTCGCTCACGCAGAATATTCTCTTCTTTCTCTCCTAGCGTGTGAGGCGGAACCAGCACAAGCAATTGAAACCAGATAATGAAACGATAGCGCGCATGCTCGAGGAAACCGGGTTGCGCTACGAAATGGCGGGTGTCCCCTTCAAGCCTCGGGCGTATGAGCGGGCAGCAGCAGCGGTGCGTGCGCTCCCTGAGCCAGTCTGTGAACGCTACCGGAGGGAAGGGCAGGAGGCGCTCGATGCACTGCCGGGGATCGGAGAAAGCATTGCCCAGCACATCGCAGACATATGCACGAGAGGGACCTTCCCTGAGTTTGATGAGCTGAGGAAGCGGTTTCCGGTAGCGGTGCGGGAACTCACGGCACTTGAGGGGCTCGGCCCGAAGCGGCTCCGGCTTCTCTATGAGGCATTTGGTGTGAAGACGCTGGAGGACCTGCGTAATGTGCTGGAGCATAAGCCGCACAAGCTCGCAGGATTGCCGGGGTGGGGGGAAAAAACCGTTGCCCACTTGCGGGAGAGCCTCGCGCTTGCCCAGCAGACGAGGGGTCGTCTCCCGCTGGGCTTCATCCTTCCTTCGGCAGAGCGCATCCTGCAGACCATTCTCGCAATCAGAGGGGTTCGGAGAGCAGCCATTGCTGGTTCGATTCGGCGACGAAAGGAAACGGTGGGAGATATCGATATTCTCGTCGCCACGACGGATCCGGAACGGCTTGCAGAAGCGGTGGTGGCGCTGCCGGAGGTGGTGCACGTGCACCAGAAGGGGAGTGCGCGGACGAGCGTGCGTCTCTCCCTCGGGCTCGATATGGATGTGCGCGCTATTGAAGAGGAACGGTGGGGCGCTGCGCTGTTGTACTTTACCGGCTCGCGGGCGCACAATATCCATCTCCGTACCTACGCAGAATCGATGGGCTACAAGCTCAACGAGTATGGCCTCTTTCAGGGGAAACGGTGCGTTGCTGCAGAAACAGAGGAGGAGATCTATGCAGCGCTCCATATGCCGTACATCCCTCCCGAGCTTCGGGAGGATGCCGGCGAAATAGAAGCGGCACTTGGAGGCACCCTTCCGACGTTGGTGCCCTACGGCGCGCTTCAGGGAGACTGTCAGGTCCACTCCACATGGACCGACGGCACTGCTTCCATTGAGGCGATGGCGAGAGCAGCATGGGAGAGCGGCTTGTCCTACATTGCCATTACCGACCATACGAGGGCACTCGCAATGACTGGCGGGTTGGATGAGCGCGCGCTCGATCGGCAAGCAGAGGAAATCCGTCGTGTCAACGCGACACTGCAGAAGGAGGGAATCGCATTTCGCGTCCTCCACGGAGCGGAGGTGAACCTGCTCAAGGATGGATCGCTCGATATCTCTCGCGAGGCGCTCGCCAAGCTCGATTGTGTCGGTGTTGGAGTGCACAGCCACTTTTCGCTCCCCCCTGAAGAGCAGACGAAACGACTCCTCCATGCCATTGAGCATCCGCTCGTCGACATTATTTTCCATCCGACGGCGCGTCTCATTGGCAGGCGCGACCCTATTACCTTCGATGTCGATGCGGTGTTCACTGCCTGTGCCCGAACCGGCACCGCACTCGATATCGATGCCTTTCCGGATCGTATGGATGCGAGCGATACGCTCATCCGCCAGGCGGTAGAGAAAGGGGTGCGGCTCGTGGTGTCCACTGATGCGCACGCACCCTCGCACCTCGCATACCGAGAGCTGGGGATTGCTCAAGCGCGGCGAGGATGGGCGCCGAAGGAATCGATCCTCAACACCCTTCCTGTCGATGCATTTCTCGCCCATCTGAAGCGGAATCGATCGAGGAGAAATGCGCGATGAGGTCGATGGTGGAGGTGTTGTGGTAGGGTAATAGGTATGATGGAGCAGAGGGGCAAGGTGGCTGCGTCTCCTAGCGAGAAACTAACAGATGCTCCCTTTTCGATGAAGGATCGGAAGGGGTTCCGGGGGTATGGCTCCGTGGCATTACAACAGCTTCTGGAGGAATCTGGAGGACGACTCGCATTGAGTCGTGAGATTCAACCAGTCTCGTTCCCTTTTCCCCAACTCTTTGACGAGTACCCCTTTCACCCCATTACAGAAGAGTGGATAGTGCACGGAGAAGCGCTTCCAGTTCCTTTTGCGTTCTTTCAAGGGGAAGGGAAGGAGCGGGGTAGGCCGTTTCCTGCTACGCAAGCGGAGGAAGCACTCCTCCTGCTCCTGCTGCTTGAAAGCAGCGGGTTGCAGCGGCTGTGGGAGATGGTAGGAAAACCATTGTTTCACCAAGTGCAAAAGATGCTTGAAGAGCCAAGAACTTTTCGCGAGCAAAACAACATCCTTCTTCTGCAGATATGGCAGCAGTTGTTTTCATGCCTCACCACTCTTATGGATCACGTTGCCATACGAGGGAAGGTGCAGGAGGACCCCTTTATTGGGGAAGCGGTTCGCCTTCTGCGCCCTGCAGTTGTTGTGGTTCGCGATGATCCGGGATCGGTTGTTCAAGCACTCTTAGAGAAGAGGGTGTTTTCTCAGGAGTACGTGGAAGATCCTCGCGCTGATCTCTCCAAGAAAGGTAGCACCCCTTCTCTAGTTACTTTTTTCCATCTTGATGCGCCCTTCTGGTCTCTTTTTCGTGTTATTCGCGACCTTACCACTTCTGCGTTTGGCGAATTGTGTGCGCCTCAGTCCCGACTCGGTCGTTTCCAACCATACGCTTCTTTTCTCGTGCAGCGCCTTACCAGCATTCTGGAACAGGAGGGTGATCCGACCGTAGCGCAGCGTCTTAATGAGGGACGGATAGCTCTGACGCATCTGGAAGAAATTCTCACGCGGCGAGTTGCCGGTGTTGCGAGGATTCCTCCGATACTGCGTATCACTATGCAGGCAGCAGCTGCCTACAGCAAGACGATCAGCGGCGTATTTTCCTTTCTCTTTTCTCCTTTTCTTATCCAAGAGGGGAGACGGGAGAGGCAAGGAGCGAGGTTGCAACGGTGGAGCATACGCAATGTCCTCCTGCGCCACTTACCGGAGGAGTTGAGAGAGGGTGCGTTCCTGAAAGGAGTCGTTGATTTCGAAGGAGAACTGGAAGGTGTTGTTGGGGAGCTCATTTCCTTTTCCAATGAGAGAGGGATAAGGGGAGCTCGTTTCTTTCGGAGCGGCGTGCATCGCAAAGGCTTCCATCTCGTCGCTGCAATTGGCCAGAGGTGAGAGAGGTGATTTTGCGCCGCAAATCCTGTTGTGCTACGCTTCCCCTATGCGTATTCCAGGACATCTCCCGCAGTTTCCCGAAGGCGCGGTCATTGCCGCAATGGGCTCGGTGCACGGCAGGATTTGGCTGGCTCGGGAAGGCGGGGTAGAAGAGGTAAAGGAGCTTTCCCCGGAGTTTACCCATCGAACCGGAGAGGGGTTCTTCTGGACCGGCGGGAAAGGTCAGGTGTTTGCTAGTGGTACCCCAGAGGCGTTCGATCAAGCGGCAGATTCGCACAAGTTCATCCACCTTTTTCTAGAGGAGATACTTCGCCTTGCAAAGAAGGAGCGGGTAGAGCGCATCTTCGTATTTGTTGCCCCTGAAGCCGCCGGTTACCTTGAAGCGCACATTCCCAAAGGTTTGCAGGGGAAGGTGGTCATTGTGGAACGGAAGAACTATGCCTCCTACCACGATCCTCTCTTCCTCATTGAGCGTATTGCCAACCGGCAAGAACCGGGAGCGTAGGTGGGGGTACTATGCTGCAATGGGCGAGCCGCTATGTGGGGGAATTTGTCTACGGTGCCAGTGATGGCATTATCACGACATTTGCCATCGTCACTGCTGCAGCGGGGGGAAGTCTTTCTCCCGGTGTGATTGTCGTGCTGGGGGTAGCGAATTTGCTCGCGGATGGATTCTCAATGGGCGCCTCGAGCTTTCTCTCGGCTCGCGCAGAAGCTTCTCGAGATGCAGAGACACAAGACATTTCCCTCCCTCTGAAGCGAGGGGTCGCTACTTTTGGTGCGTTCGTGCTTGCTGGCTTGCTTCCCCTCCTTCCCTACCTTGCCGTGCAAAGCGCTGCCCCCGTCTTTCCCTTGGTGATTTCTGTTGCCGCTACCCTTGGGGCACTCGCTGTCGTTGGGGTGGGAAGGGCGCATCTTGCAGGAGAGCCAATAAGCCTTGCGGTAGTCGAGATGGTGACGGTTGGAGGGATGGCTGCTGCGATTTCCTACGGGGTCGGGTGGTTCCTGCGCGCTATCGTTGGGGTAGGGGTGTAACGAACGTGGCGCCTTTGGCGTTGCGTGAGTGATGTGCGGGATTGCTGCGTGGGTGGGGAGCACCCCTTCTTCCTCCATTGAGGATCGGCTCTTGGCGCTGCTCCGGCGACTGGAGTATCGAGGGTATGATTCAGCGGGGTTGTGGACGAATCGTGTAGGGCTCGTCCGTTCCATAGAGGGTATTGACTCGCTTGCCCGATCTGCGAATCATCGGCTCGCACACGCGAACCTCTCTCAGGAAGAGAGACAGTGGGGCATTGCGCATACCCGTTGGGCAACCCATGGGATGGTATCGCTCCGTAACACCCATCCCCACAGCGGTTGCAACCGTCGCGTATTTGTGGTGCACAATGGAGTAATTGAGAATGCTCCTGATATCCGCAGGCAGCACCCGTGCTCCTACCGGAGCGAGACAGACACGGAAGTCATCGCTCACCTTATTGAGGCATACTGGAGCAGGGGTGGTACCCTCGAGGATGCGACGAGAGCTGCCGTCCGCTCCCTGTCGGGAAGCTTTGCAATTGCGGTTACCTCGCCATTGGCACCGGAAAGCGTGGTTGTTGCTCGTCGTGAAAGTCCGCTGCTGGTTGGGGTGGGATCTGACTGGAACGCAGCTGCGTCTGATGTGTACGCGCTTGCTCCATGGGTGAGACAGGTGGCGGTGCTTCCTGAAGGGGCGGTGTGGACGCTGAAAGCAGGTGAGATTTGGCAACAGCAAAGGAAGCTCACCAATGTGCCATTCGAGGATCTCTCGTTGCAGCAGAGTGAGCCACTGCGGCCGCCGATTTCGTTTCTTGCAAAGAGGGAGGAGGCGCTTGGGAGAGAGATTGCAGAATCTCCCAACGCGTGGCAGCAGGCGGGGTTCCAGATGCTTCAGCGCGTGCAGGAGGATGAGCAGCTGCGTCGTCTTCTCGTGACGCCGGCGGCGGTGGTTTGGATCTCGGCCGCATGTGGGAGCGCTCGGATTGCCGCAGCGATAGCGGCACGATGGTTCTTTGCAGGAGGAGACCTTTTCCTCACCCCTCCCGCTCGAGATGTTCCCTTTCTCCTACAGCACTGCGCCTTTCCTCCTCGAGTTGTTGCGCTTTCTCAATCGGGGGAGACCGCAGATACGCGCTCGGCAGTGAAAGCGGCGCAGGCGTTGGGGGTCCCTACCATCGGCATCATCAATGTTGTGCCGTCTTCCCTTGCGAGGGAGGTGGATATCCTCGTGCCCCTTGCTGTAGGACCGGAGACGAGTGTTGCCTCTACGAAGGCGGTCGTCGGGCAGGTGAGTGCGCTCGTGACCCTTGCGGCGGCACGTTCGATCCTGCGTTCCGGATCCGGCAACTTGAAGGACCATGCCACATTGCTCTCGGAAGGAGCGATCCAACTTGAGCAGTTTTTGACGCGCCAGTACCAGATACTCTCCTCGATCGGATCGTTCCTCGCTTCGTGTCGTTCTACCTTTTTCATCGGCAACGGTGCTGGAGACGCGGTGGCACGCGAGGGGGCGTTGAAATTGAAGGAAATCACCTACCTCCCTTCCGAAGGCCTCTCTGCGGCAGAGTTGAAGCACGGACCGTTGGCGGTGGTGGGGGAAGAGGTCGGGGTCGTTGCGCTTCTCCTTTCACAGGAAGATCAGGATGGCGTGATTCAAGTGGCAGAAGTGGCGGCGCGAGGAGCCCCGGTGTTCGTGGTGGCTCCTCCAGATCAAGCAAGGGCAGCGCGCTCGTTTGCCCGGGCAGTGGTGGAGCTGCCGGACCACCCGCTTGCTGCGACCGCCTGCGCCTTGAGCGCGGCGCACTGCGTCGCGTACGAGGCGGCGCGTTCGCTCAAACGCCCGGTTGATCGACCGCGCCACCTCGCCAAATCCGTCACCGTTTCGTGAGGAAACTGCCCTGTGGTTTAATGGGGAGTAATGTTCCCTTCCTCGACAATCCCGTTGGCGAACGAGCGTTTCGTTGCCTACCTTTCCCGGGAAGGATCGCTTCAGAAACTTCTCCACAAGCACCCCACAGCTTTCGTTGTGCTGGGAGGCGCTGCGCCGATTATGCGTTGGAAGTGGGTGCGGGATGGTACAGAAATGCTACCCCACCTTTCATGGAAGAGGAAAGGAGAACAGAATGTCGTGCTGGAGGCGCAAACGCCTG
The DNA here is from genome assembly GCA_015491145.1 of Patescibacteria group bacterium. Classification (GTDB taxonomy): domain Bacteria; phylum Patescibacteriota; class Minisyncoccia; order Phycocordibacterales; family UBA12088; genus J119. The sequence continues at coordinate 14,111 of WFWM01000035.1, forward strand.
ATGCCGTAGCTGTGCTTCGCTACCAATGGCGCGATGCCCACACACTAGAACTTTCTTGGACCCTTGAGGAACGAATGCACGGCGCGATCCCTTCGCTCTTCCAGTGGGAGTTCGTCGGGCCAGCGGGGTCGTTTTGGGGAAACGGCGCGCTCTGGAACAGGGGATGGCGCATCGCGCCCTCTGGGAATGGTAGCGAAGGGATGGTCTGGGTCATCAAACCATCGCTTCGGCGGGTCGAGAGAGAGGAAGGTGCCGTAGTAGCTCAGGTGGAGGCGCGCACCCCAGGGAGAAAGCGGACCTCTGAAGGTGCACTTCGGTTGCAGATCGCGTATGCGGAAGGAGGAAGGGCGCCGCATCTTCGCAAGGATCCGTCAAAGCAGATGCGTGCCGCACAAGAACGGCTGAGTTCTCGTCTTGCGTCGCTCAGCACCCCAGCACCGGTGCGATCGCTCATCGAAACTGCTCGGATCTGGCTTACCTCCCATCGCGGGCCGAATGGGGCTTTCCATTTCCCTTACACGGGTGTTCCGGATCCTGTGGTGAGTGCCCACCTTGCCTACCTCCTCCTGGGGGACCGCCGGTACACCGAAGCGGCATCCACCGCTGCTGCAGCGATCGAGCTCTTGCCTCGTGCTCCTGAGTCGGCACAGTTGCAGGCGCTCGGCTACCTCGCTGCCTACCTGCAACTGGCGAAGAGCCGGCGGACTGCCAATCGAATTGCGGCAGTCTTTCCGCATGCATTGCTTCGGAAGGTCTCGGTAGATCGCATCTCCTCGAATGTGTCCCGCCTCATTCTTTTGGGGATGGCGCTTACTGCTGGTGAGGCTACGGCAAGGTGGGAAGGGGGACGATCGTTCCCTCTGGAGTGCTACCGCACGTCGCTGGAGTCAGTGCAAAAGAAACTCTTTTCCCTGCTGCCATCCGTTTCCGTGAGAGAGCACGCTTCCGTGCTGGAAGGTGTGGCAGTGGGGGTGCTTTCACGAGCAGACCATCGCGTGCAAGGCGTGCTCCGGCGGATCCAAGAGGAGGCACAGGATCATAATCCCTTAGCGGCGGTCTTGAGCGCGGCGCTCCTTGGTGAGACGGCGACGGCTCGCCAAGCGCTTATACGGTTTGCGCTCGAACTACCGTCTTTTCCAAGTGATCCAGTGGCAGCGATCGCGACGAGCCGTTGGGTGTGGGATGTTGCGCTGCGCTGTTGGGGGAGGGGTGATGGAGTTCTGCTACTATAGAGATGTATGGCGCAGGAACAGCAGTTCGAAGGAGCACCCTCACCGCAGCGGGCGTTTGTGCCGGTGGGAGGAATACGGAGAAGGGAGCACCACACTCACTCACCGGATCAAAAGAAAGAGGGGAGCCTCCATCTCCCTCCAAAGCCGAAACGACGCCTCTTCTCTCGCTTTTCTCTCGCGTACACGCTGCTGCTTGTGGTGGCGGTTACCCTCACAGGAGGCGGGCTCACATGGATCGTAGTGACAACTCCCCGCTGGCTCGCGGCGCAGCCTCCCCAGCAGGAGCTCTCGCCAGAAGCCCGGGATGTTCTTGCGGCGGTAGAGCGGCAAACTGATCCTTCTTATCAGCAGGAAAAGCGGGCGCCGGCAGCAGTTTCCTCAACTTCCCCTCAACAGGCCGGGCAGGAGAGAAAGCCGAGTGTCCGTATTCTCTCCACCGAAACCGGCTGGCTCAATGTGCGGGAGGGACCTTCCACGCGATACCCCAGAATCGGGAGAGTGTTGCCGGGCGAGGTGTACCCCTTCCTTGAGCAGCAGAGTGGGTGGTATCGCATCGACTTGGGGGAAGGAAAAGCCGGGTGGGTTTCCGGCACCTATGTGCGAGAGGTAGAACGATAGAGGGAAGGGTGGTGTCTACTTCGTTTCCTTCACGAGACCGAGTGATCGGGCGATCCATGGGGTGATCGGCGGCTCGAGGGTCAGGGTAAGGAGAATGACCCACATCCCGAGCGCGAAGAGGGTTTCTGCCGCAGGAATTCCGCTTGCGAGCGCAATGAGGAGGAGGACCGCAGGAATAGCCCCCGTCTCCCTCACAAATGAGAGGAAGGTGAGTTCCTGCCACGAAAACAACGCTCTAGCCCGAAGGGCCCACGGGGCCAAGGTGAGGAACACCACGAGGGGACGGACCACGAAGAGGAAAAAGAGGCCTGCGGCAATACCGATCGGAGCGAGGGTGAGGAGCGCAGAAAGCGGCGCGAGGGCACCAAGGAGGAGGAAAATGACCGGTTTGATGAATTTGTCGACAAACACCTCAAAGAAGTGGCGAGCTTCCTTTGAGGGGTGGGCCGCATCAAAGAGCAGGCCGGCAACGAATGCGGAGAGAAACCCTGAGCCCCCCACGAGGCTGCCGGCGGCAAAGGCGATAATGGGCACTGCGAAGAAGAGAGCGGGATCGAGGGTGATCGTGCGTCCCCGCGCCAGAAGCCGTTGTTGCCATTGGTCGAGGAACCATGCAGCGGCGATGCCGACGAGAGTCCCCCACATGATTTCCAACGCGAGGGCATCCACGGTATCCCGTTGGAGCACAACTTGAAACGCGTCACCCACAGAAGTGTAGCTTGCAGTCCCGGCGAGGAGAGTAACGATGAAGAAGCGGGAGAGGATGGATCCAGTGACATCGTTAAGGGCGCTCTCGGCGACGGCAATGTCCCGAATGAAGGGGCGTTTGAACGCGAGGCTCTTTAGCGCGGGAATGATGGCGGTAGGGTCGATGGATGCGAGGATGGCTGCGAGAATAACTACACTCACGACAGGGAGATTCACGGAGAAGAGTTCGGCGAGCCGACTAAGACCGAAAGCAAAGAGGAAAGCGGTGAGGACGGTTCCTACCACCGCGAGGGCTGCAATGGGAGCGAAGTAGCGTCGAAAATTCCTGAACGGCACCTCAATGCCGCCCCCGAACAGAACGAGCGCCGCGAGAAGCTGCACGAGAAATGCGAGGACCGCCGTGTCCTGGGTAAGAACGGTAAACACCGGCTGGAGTGCCATACCGAAGAAAATAGCCCATACGAAAGAGGGGATGATGGTGCGAGGGGCCACGGTATCGAGCACGAAGCCGAGGAAGAAAAGGAGGCCGAGCGCGAGGTAGATTCCCTCAGGAGGAGAGTGGAACAGAGTAAGCAGTGGAGGAAAAGTGTGTACGCTGTAAGAAAGGAGGAGTGCTGCACCAATGAGGGAGAGGTAGGGGAGGAAGGGGCGTATCGTGAGGATCAGCTGGTGCATAGCAACTATGTATTGTGGTGGAGCGCGTCACGGTAGAGGTCGGTCATCACCCCTATCATCGTTCGGGCGAAGGCGAAGGCGAGAGGGCCAAGCACGAACCCGCTGAGCCCAAAGGTGGCAATGCCTCCCAAAGTGGCGACGAACACGACAGGATCAGGTATCCCAAGGTCTCTCCCCACAAGGAGAGGACGCAGCACATTATCGATGACGCTAATTACCCCAACGCCTGCACCGAGCACGATTGTTGCACCAAGCCAGTTGCCAGTGAGAGCGAGCACCGCTCCAACAGGGGCCCAAATGATGGCGGGGCCTACAGAGGGAATGAGGGCAAAGAATGTCATAGCAATACCCCACAAGACAGGAGCGGGCACGCCTGCAAGCCAAAACGCAACACCACCGAGTGCACCCTGGGCGAGCGCTACCGCGAGCGTCCCTTTGAGCACGGCTCGGGCAGTAGTAGCGAAGTCAGCGAAGAGGCGTCGCTCGTAGTGGTCTCCAAGGGGCAGGACATAGATGAGCCAATCGATAAGGCGCTTCCCATCTTTGAGGAAGAAGAAGAGAAGGTAGAGCATCACGGCGGTTTGCAGGAGGAAGGAGAACGTAAATTGGCCGGCTGCGACGAGGCTGTTGAGCACGAAGGCGGCAGCACCAGCGAACGCCTCGCCAAGGCGACTGCTGATTTCACTTTCCGTGATGCCATACGGCGCAAGAAGTGAGGCGAGCCACTGCACTGCCGCCCCGACGGATCCGCTTGCGGTATTGTCGGATCCGCCTTGCGGGAAGAAGGAGGAGTACACCGCCATTGCCTCTCTCAGCGCGAGTCCTGAGACCAACACAAGCGGCACCACACCGACTCCCACCACGAGGAGCACACCGAGGGAAGCGGCGACCCAGCGGGCTGTGTGTCGCGCGAGCCATTCCACGAGTGGGTGGAGGAGAATCGCGAGGATGCCAGCCCACAACAGTGGCATGGCAAGTGGCAGCGCGGTCCATCCTGCAATGGCAATACTCCCGACGAGGAGCGCAAGGAGGAATCCCTCGCGGTAGTGGCGAAATTTCATACCCGTGGTAGTATATCGCATCGATATGGAGCGTTCGCAATCCCCACCGGCGTGTGAGCGAGAGGAAAAGGACACTCTCGTGCATGAACGATTCGCTGCGTACCGTCGCGAGGTGGAGGAGTGGTGGGA
>WFWM01000036.1 GCA_015491145.1 Patescibacteria group bacterium
AGAACGCTGGCTCTTGCGCGGCCCCTTTGAAGACCTCCATCCCCTCCTCCACCTGCCGGGCAGCCTCGAAGAGCGACTCCGGATGGAGTGGGAGGACCGCCAAGCGGGTCACACGCTGCTCAAAGGTGCTCTTCAGGAAAGAGAACCACACCTCAACGGATCGAAGGGCACCTGCTTCCCACCTGAGCAGGAGCGAACGAGCGAGCGAACGAATATCAGAGAGAGGAACAACATCCCCCCACCGTTCCTGCTGGAGCACCACTTCCCACCCGCGGTTTCGGAAGAATTCCCCTCCCCGCTTCCCGATGGCAAAGAAGGAAACCTCCGATGGCTGGAGTGACCGCTCCTTGAGTGAACGTTGCACAGCGCGCACCACATTCGTGTTGAGTGCCCCAGCGAGCCCCCGATCTGCTGTGATGACCACGATGCCCACTGCTCCATCGCGCGTTTCCGCTTGCCGATACTGTTCCATCACCTCCCGCTCCCGCGCCAAGCTTGCCGCCACCATTGCTGCGGTGCGCATATAGGGACGGAGGTGCCACGCCCGAACTTGTGTCCGACGCATCTTGGCCGCGGCAACGGCCTCCATAGCCCGCGTTACTTGCCCGAGCTTGCGAATTGCACCGATCTTCTGCTTGATTTGCTTCAATGTTGCCATACCCTACCGCGCACCTGCGTCTTCTCCCTCCTTCTGCCACTGCGGATACGCATCAAGGAAGGCAGGAAAGATCGTCTTGGCAAGTTGCTCCTGGAGCGCCTCCGGGAAGTCCCGATGCTCCGTAATGTGTGCGACGATTTCTGCGGCGTGCGTCTTGAGGTACGCGAAGAGTTCTCGCGCTGCAGCAGGAACCTCTGCTATCGGCACCCCGTCGAACACCCCCTGATGTGCCGCGAAGATGAGGAGCACTTGCTCTGCGAGAGACCGGTGCTCGCCCCTCCCTTGCTTGAGGAGTTCAACGAGTCGCTGCCCCTTCTCGAGGCGGGCACGCGTTGCCGCATCGAGGTCGGCAGCAAATTGCGCGAACGCTTCCAATTCACGGAACTGAGCAAGCTCAATGCGCATCCGCCCGGCAACCGCCTTCATCGCCTTCGTTTGCGCAGATGAGCCGACACGAGACACTGATAGGCCCACATTGATGGCGGGGCGAACCCCCTTGTGGAAGAGATCCGACTCAAGGTAAATCTGACCATCGGTAATGGAAATCACATTCGTAGGAATGTAGGCAGAGACATCGCCGGCCTGCGTCTCAATGATAGGGAGCGCGGTAATGGATCCGCCTCCGTGCTCTTCAGAGAGCTTCGCTGCCCGTTCCAGCAGCCGTGAATGGAGGTAGAAGATATCCCCCGGATACGCCTCACGGCCCGGCGGTCGCCGGAGCAGGAGGGAGACCTGCCGGTACGCCACAGCGTGCTTCGACAAATCGTCGTACACAATGAGCACATCCTTCCCTTGCTCCATGAAGTACTCAGCCATTGAGGAGGCAGCAAACGGTGCGAGAAATTGCAACGCTGCTGGAGCTGAGGAAGGGGCGTCGACCACAATGGTGTACTCCATTGCCCCCGTTTCCTTGAGTAGCCGGACGATGCGTGCTGTTTTGGATTCCTTTTGCCCTATGGAAACATACACGCAAATTGGGCGCCGCTCTTTCGGTTCATTGCGCTGATTGAGAATCGTATCAATGGCGAGGGTCGTCTTGCCGGTGAAGCGGTCCCCAATGATGAGCTCACGCTGTCCCCGACCGATGGGAATCATCGCGTCAATGGCGGTGATACCGGTCTGGAGGGGATCCTTCACTGCCTGCCGCGCAATGACCGGGTAGCTGGGGCGTTCTACCGGATAGCGGGTTTCAGAAGAAATTTCCGGACCTTCATCGAGCGGTTCTGCAAGGGGTGTGACAACTCTCCCAAGGAGCGCCTCTCCAACAGGTACGGAGAGCACCTCTCCTGTGGCGCGCACCCGCATCCCCTCCCGAACCCGCCGCTCATCACCAAGGAGCACCGCCCGGACGGTCTCTTCCTCCAGATTGAGCGCCAAAGCGTACAACGGACGACTGACGAGCTCCTTCTCAATCCCCTCCCCCTCCTCTGTCTCAATTCGGATCATCTCCGCCATCTGCGCTTGCGAAAGCCCTTCAATTTCCACCACGCCATCGCCCACCCGCACCACACGCCCAACAGAGGTTTCCTCTGGGGCTGGAGGTGAAAAAGAAGCAATCGCACGCTCGAGGCGAGAGATGAGTGCTTCATCAATTGGAGCCATACTTCACTTCAGTTATTGCTTCTCTTGTCCAGTCCGCGCTGCGGTGCGGAGCGCCTGGTAAAGCGCAAGGAGGGATCGCCGAGTGCTCGCGTCCACCATCCGATCCTGCCACACGAGCTTCCACCCTCCCACGAGCGTTGCATCCTCCTTTACCTCCACGGGCGCAGAGGAAGGAACCCCCCACTGGTTGAGCACGTTTTGCACCTTCGGGTCTTCCAGCGTAAACGCTTCCTTCTTTGCAACGCTCACCTCCAGGCGTGAACGAACCATCGTGGTACGCGCAAGCGAAAGGAGACGGCGGAGCACGGAAGGGAGCAGTCGCAGTTGGTGCTTGCGGGTGAGGTAGCGACGCAGCTGCTCGACAACGGTCTCCACCCCCTCCCCCGCACGCAAACGACGAAATGCGGCTCGGGCAATCGCTTCAGCATTGTGCTGAACACCTTGCATACATCCTCCTTACCTATCTCGCGTCCCGCACACCTTCGCTGCTCCTTCAACAATGAGGCGGGCGATTTCATCTTGGAGATCAGTCTTCGCTCTCTCCCGATACTGCTGCGCCGCGCGCTCCGCCTCCGCAAGGATAGCCGAAGCTTCCTGTTGGGCAGCTTCCCGTATCTCCCGCGCTCGCTCCCT
>WFWM01000037.1 GCA_015491145.1 Patescibacteria group bacterium
CCAGCCGCGCAGGCGAGCTCCTTCGCCCCCACCGTCTCATCCTGCTGCTCGTACGCCACGATATTGGCAAAGTCTACCTCAGGCAGTTGCGCAACCCGCCGCTCGTACTCCTCTTTGCTGATTGCCTCGTACGGAGCAAGCTGGTAGACATGGTTATCCCGCGGAAGGAAGGAAAGGCCGCCGACAATATCCCAGTGGTCATAGAGCCACTTTGCCACATCGAGCCACTCATCGTCACCCACAGAAATGGTGACGGAAGGGTTGTGCTCGGTGTAGTGCGTCTTGACAGTCTTCCAGTACTCGAGCTGCTCAATAGCGGTGAGATCGTCTTTGAAAATGGAGCCGGCTGGTGCCTTCACCGGGAATTCAAGCACGAAGGTGGTTGCTGTCTCCTCTGACTGCCCCACTTCCGGTTTATAGGGAAACTTCGCGTCGCGGAGCATATGGAAGAGTGGGTCAGTCGCTGAAATGCGCACCCGTCGAATGTAGTAGGGAGCGTGGCGCGGGTGCATCCCTGAAGAGGAGTCGACAAGCTGCGAGATATTGCCGGAAGGCTTCACGCAGGTGACAGCAAGCGACGGGTTGATGCCGAACCGGCGGGCATAGTAACGGTTTGCCTCCACCGCTGCCTCTCGCATTGCCGCCAAGGTCTCCGGATTCCGAACCGCCTCGGAATCCCACTGCCCCGTGATGGAGACTCCCAAGAGGCGCTCCTCGTTGCAGTTCGTCGCCCATTGCGAAGAGAGGTAGGGGAAGTTGGTGAGCATCGACTGGTAGGTCCCAAGGAGCGCGGCGATACGCGCCTTCTGCACGAGCGTCTCGCGGGTATCATTGGGGCGGGCAACCACCTCTGAAAGGTTGCAGAACTCCTTCGGCCGCAGCACGATTTCCCCGCACGGGTTTGACCCCATCAGGTCGAGCCATCCCTCATTGCGCCGCAGGCGCCGCTCTGGCAAGTGGTGCGAGAGGTTTCCCCGCGCGAAGATGCCGCGCTCGCCGCTGCCGCTCTTGGCAAGCGCGAGCCACTCTTCGAGAAAGGTCACCGATGAGGGTTTCGTCAGGTACACCGCGGAGTTGTTCGCCATCGCCCGTTGCGGCTGGGTAAGGTAGAACATCCCATCTTTCGCGTGGCGCATCAGCTCATCGTCGAGATCGGAGAGAGAGATGAGCGCAGTGCGTCGCACCCCACCTGCCACCACCACTTCTCCAATCTTGCACACGATATCGTGCACATCGAGGGAGGTGAGGCGTCGCCCCTGCCGGGCAAGGATGATGGATCGGGCAAACTGGAGGAGATCCCGCAGCGGCTCCGGACCCGAGGCGCGGCCCCCCATCGTCTTGAGTAGCGCCCCCTTTGGCCGCACCTTGGAGAAGTCGAAGGAAATATCTGCACCTCCCCACCATGTCTTGAGCCCAAGTGTGAGCGCTTCACACCAGCCTTCCTTACTGTCTTCCACCGTGTGGGTCGGCAACACCCGCCCTGTCTGCCGCGCCACGATAGGCAGCTGCTGCACAAACTGGTTTTCCACCGAAAAGCCTACACCTGCCCCCGACATTGAGAGGAACATCACCTCAGCGAAATCTTCAATTTGCGTGATGGGAAGGTAGGAGCAGTTGTAGGCTGTGACATTGTTCGCTCGCGCCGCTTTCCCTGCGGCCCAGAGCAAGCGCGCCGAGGGCATTACCTGCTGCGTAAGGATTGCTTCACGAACCTCTGCGTACTCCTCTTCAGAGAGATACTCTCCGAGATTCTCCCGCATAAAGTTCACGTAGCGATCTACCGTCTCGATCCACGTCTCCCGACGCCCCTCCTCCTCAATCCAGCGGGAGTAGGTGCGGTAGAAAATGAACTCGGAAAGGGGGTTGCGGAAGTACTTCTTACTCTCCGCCACGAGCTCCCGCACATGCTCTGGCACCCGCCGTGTCTTGGATCGCACCTTCGCCCGTTCGTGCCGGTAGAGGATGTATGCCTTCGCCGTCTTTGGGAACTCCTCGAGAATGAGCGTCTCCTCAACGATGTCCTGAATCGCCTCTACCGACGGGTAATCCTTCTCGCCAAATTGACGGTTGAGCTTCCGGATGACCTCATCGGTGAGCCGCTCCGCATCTCGCGGCAACACCCCTTCCTCCGCTGCCTCCATCGCCTTGTGAATGGCGCGCGTAATGCGGCTCCGGTCAAACGCAACGAGCCTCCCGTCACGCTTCCGCACAAACTGCACGCGCGCCTCGACCGGATGACGTTGGCGCTTCCCCTGCTTTGTTGCCTGCTTCTCTCCCTGCGAAGAGCGAGCCTCCTGCCCTTTAGAATTCACTGCGGTCGGTGACGGTGCCATAAGCATTACGGTCAGATTAGAAACGAAGTAAGTGTGCTCCTATCGTACCCTCCAGAGTTGATGAGGCAAGAGGCGAGCGGTAGTTGGAGCACACCCTCACACGCATGGCAACGGTGTGAACACTATGGGGAGAGCCAAGCGACAACGAGGAAGGGGCCATCCCAAGAATAATGGGAAAACGCAATACGTTTTCTTCCTTTGCCCAAACTATTCACACTCTTGCGCGGGAAGTTGGCCTGTATGCGGAGGCAGCAGGCAGCTTGATGCTTGACAAGACTAAGACATTATTCCCTTTGAGGAGGCAAGTGCGCCCGTATCAGTGCAGCCACTTCCTGCAACTCTTCCTCCGGGGAAGGGGCGCGAGAACCCGGACGATAGAGGAAGCGGCGAGGTTCATACTGCCACACCCCCGTATCACCTTGCTTTCGCGGCAGCACATGGAGGTGGAGATGCGGGATAGACTGCCCTGCCACCTTCCCCTCATTCCACGCAAAGTTGAAGCCTTCAGCCCCAAACGCGTGCCGAAGTGCGGCACAGATGCGCTGCCGCAACGCCTCGAGATCCGCTTGTTCTGCGGGAGTGAGCTCATCCCATCGCGCAATGTGCCGGCGCGGGATCAGGATCGTGTGCCCCGGCACGATGGGAATGTTGGTGGGAAACGCTGCGCTCAAGCGGGTTGCAACTATGAACCGTTGCCGCACGGCAGGGAGCGAGCAAAATACGCACGAGTCCATCCGCCGTACTATAGCAATACCGACAACCTCTTTTCTCAGGCGGCACGCCCCTTTTCCTTGCTGCCGGGCAGGGACTCGAACCCCGATTACCAGGGCCAGAACCTGGCGTCCTACCATTAGACGACCCGGCAATCGCTCCTAG
>WFWM01000038.1 GCA_015491145.1 Patescibacteria group bacterium
CCACCCCACCCACCCTTACCTTAATCGGCAACAACCCGGCCCGCGTGCCAGTCGGCGCGAGCTACGTTGACCTCGGGGTCATCGTGCGGGACGATCGCGACCACAACCTCGGCTACCGCACCTACCTCAACGGAAAGGAGGTGTCCTCTATTGCCATCGACACTTCTACCGCCGGCACCTCCACCATCCGCTACGAAGCAACCGATCAGGCAGGCAACACCGGCTCGGTTGAGCGCATCGTCATCGTCTACGATCCGAACACTGCCTCCTCCACCACCGCTTCCACCACTCCGCCTGCCACGCCGAGCTCCTCCAGCTCCACTCCTGCCGGCACTTCTACCCCACCTGCCGCGACTTCCACTCCCGCTACCGGTTCCCAAGGAGGCACCACCGCTTCGGAGTCCAATAGCAGTGAGCCATCGAGCGCTCCACCGGCAGCGCCACCTCCCGCAGACGCTGGCGGCAGCAGCGAGGCGACGCAATCTGCGAGCGAGGATGCCACCTCGACGAGTGCTGCAGGCACCTCGGCGGGAGGGGATGATGCTGACGGGAGCGCAGGCGTTGCCGGGACCGGCCTTGAGGAAAGCGGGGAAGTCGCAACCGAGGGAGCAAACCCCGATGCCACGGCTCCTGCTCAAGAGTGAGCGCGCGGGAAGCGCTTGCAAAACGCGAGCGTGCCTGCTAGGATGCCGTTGCTCGCCAGCGGCGGGTTCTTCTTTGCTTTTTCAGGATATGCCGAAGAAATCAGTCGTGGCGCGGGCAAAGCGCAAGCCGAAGTTTTCCACGCGGCAGGTGAACCGATGTGAGCGCTGCGGGAGGCGGCATGGCTATATGCGTGATTTTGCCCTCTGCCGTATCTGTTTCCGTGAGCTTGCCAACGAAGGGCTCATTCCGGGCATCAAGAAAGCGAGCTGGTAGCGAAGCGCTGTATGCAGCATGACCCCATTGCCGATATGCTCTCCTCAATCCGAAACGCTGCTGCGGTGGGGAAGCCATCGGTGCGCGTGCCGTACTCGCGGCTGAAGCATGCGATTGCCCAGAAGCTCTTCCAAGCTGGCTACCTTGCTGGGGTAGACCTTGCCGAACGCGGACCGAAGAAGGAGGTGGTGATGCTGCTGAAGTACGAGAAGCGTCGCGATCCCTACGAGAAGCCAAAGAGCGTCATCCACGGCTTGCGACGGGTTTCCAAAACCTCGCGGCGGGTCTATACCGGTGCCCGATCGCTCGGCAGGCCGTTGCGAGGGGCTGGTACCTACATCCTCACCACGCCGAAGGGCGTGCTGCTTGCGGAAGAAGCGCGTCGGGAAGGGGTCGGAGGAGAGGTGCTCCTTGCGGTGTGGTAGAAAGGTGACAAGTTGCGTATGAGCCGTATCGGCAAGAACCCCATTCCTATACCCCCACAGGTGGAGGTTTCCTTCGATGAGGGGGAGCGGGTGGTGCGCGTGAAGGGGCCAAAGGGGGAGCTGCAGCGACAGGTGCGGCCGGAGGTAGCGGTTGAGGTGGCGGAGAAAGAGGTACGGGTCGTGCCTCGCAAGCAGACGGTGCTCGCACGAGCCTTGTGGGGCACGACGGCGGCACACATCCGCAATATGATACGCGGTGTCACAGAGGGATGGCAAAAAGTGCTCGAGGTGCACGGCATCGGCTACCGCGCGGAGGTGAGCGGCACGACCTTGAAGCTCTCGGTGGGGTACTCCCACCCGGTGCTCGTGGCCATCCCCGAAGGTCTGACGGTGACGGTCGACAAGAACATCATCACAGTGCAGGGCATCGATAAGGAGCTCGTAGGACAGTTTGCGGCAAATGTCCGGAAGGTTCGCAAGCCGGAGCCCTACAAGGGAAAGGGTATTCGCTACCAAGGCGAGTACATCAGGATGAAGGAAGGAAAGAAGGGGGTATAGAAAGGCGCGTATGGATCGGAAGGCTAAGGTTCTCGCTCGCAAGCGACGCCATCGCCGGGTTCGTGCCAAAGTCTCGGGCACGCCAGAGCGGCCAAGGCTCGTCGTCTTCAAATCGTCTCGGCACCTTTTCGTGCAATTTGTGGACGATTCGGGTGCTTGCGCCCGGACGATCCTCGGGCTCCGCACGGCGCGGGAAGGGGGGACGCTCAAGGAACGAGCCGCAGCGCTGGGGGCGGTTGCCGGGAAGCTCGCGCGAGAGCGGGGCATCGAGCGAGTCGTCTTTGATCGGGGTGGGTATCTGTACCACGGCGTGATTGCCGCGTTTGCTGACGCGGCGCGGAAGGCGGGACTCCAGTTTTAGCAGGAATGAGTGATTGAGAGTATGGCAGAGGGAGCAACATCGCAGCAGGCACCGCAGGAGCAACAGGGGGCAGCGCGAAAGGAAGCGCGAGCCGCTTCCCGGCGCAGTCGGGGGCGCGCCACGGGGCGAAGGGCGCGCAGGGGCAGCGGTGAGCGGGTGCGCTCAGAGTTTGACCATGAGCTGCTCGATGTGCGCCGAGTGGCGCGCGTAGTGGCTGGTGGGCGGCGGTTCAGTTTTGCGGTAGCCGTGGTGGTTGGCGATCGAAAGGGGCGTGTCGGAGTCGGCACTGGAAAAGCGCAGGACACCGCACTCGCGCTCGAGAAGGCGCTCCGCGATGCGAAGAACCACCTCATTACCGTGCCGCGCACCGCTTCAGGGTCGCTCCCCCATGAAGTAGTGGCAAAGTACAAGGCCTCTCGCATCGTGCTGCGGCCTTCACCGGGGCGCGGGCTCGTAGCAGGGAGCGCGGCGCGCCTCGTGCTTGACTTTGCGGGAGTGACCGATGTGTCGGCGAAGCTCCATTCGCGCACGAAGAACAAGCTCGTCATTGCCCGAGCGACACTTGCCGCACTCCAGCAGCTCGTTTCATCTCCTGCGGAACCTGCCCTAAAGAAGGGGAAGCGAGCGGAAAAGAGCAGGCAGACGGAAGCGACATCGGTTTCGTCGTAAGAGAAGGCGCGTATGCAGCTGCATCAGCTCACTCGTCCTGCATCACGAAAGCGGCCAAAGCGGATCGGTCGGGGAGGCAAGCGCGGCAAAACTTCTGGCCGCGGCACAAAGGGACAGAAGGCGCGAGCCGGCCGTCGCATTCGCCCGGCGGTGCGCGATGTGTTGGAGAAAATTCCGAAGCGGCGCGGCCATGGGGTGAACCGGGCAAAGTCGGTCGTGGCACGCCCAAAGCCACAGGCTATCTCGCTCACTGCTCTCAACGCCACATTTCCTGCTGGAGCAAAGGTGACGCCTCGAGCGCTCGTTGCGGCACGCCTGCTCCGCAAGGCAGGGGGGAAGCCGCGGCCTGCAACAATCGTGGCAGTGGGGTCGCTTACCAAGCCCCTCACTGTCGTGGGCTGCAGGGTGACGCAACGGGCGCGGGAGGCAATTAAGGCAGCCGGAGGCGAGGTGCTCGGGGGGTAGGTATGTGGCAAACTGCCCGACACAAGCTCGCTCTCTTCTTTTCCGACGCCGTGCTGCTTAAGCGGGTAGGCTTTGTGCTCCTCGTGTTCCTCCTCTTTCGGGCGCTCGCAGCGCTGCCGGTGCCGGGCGTTGATCCGGCACGCCTTGCGGAATTCTTTGCGGGGAACGATCTGCTCAGCTTTCTCAATATCTTCTCCGGCGGCGGGCTCTCACGGCTCTCGCTCGTGATGCTCGGTGTGGGTCCCTACATCACCGCTTCCATCATTATGCAGTTGATGACCGTGGTCTCCCCGCGCCTCAAAGCGCTCTACACCGAGGAGGGGGAGCAAGGCCGCCTCCGCTTCACGCTCTACACCCGATGGCTCACCCTCCCGCTCGCGCTCCTGCAGGCGGTTGGTTTTTTGCTTGTGCTAGAGAACGAACGGGTGATTGTCACCAACTCACCCGTTGAATTTGCTGCGAATGTGGCGCTCGTGGTGGCGGGTTCCTTCCTACTTATGTGGCTGGGGGAACTCGCGACAGAATTTGGGATCGGCAACGGTGTGTCGCTCATCATCTTTGCTGGTATCGCTGCTTCGTTGCCGCAGGTAGTGAGCCAGCTTTGGGTTTCCTTCGATGTGACGCTCATCCCGGCGTATATCGGCCTTGCGCTCGCCGGCGTTGCAGCCACCTATGCGGTGGTCTTCATCACTGAGGCGGAGCGGCCGGTGCCCATCGTGTATGCGAAGGAAGCGCGGGCACTCTCCGGCAGGTCTGTCACTTCCTACCTTCCCATCCGACTCAACCAGGCAGGGGTGATTCCCATCATCTTTGCTCTCTCGCTCCTCGTGATGCCTTCCATTGTGGGGCGATTTCTCGAGGTGGCACTCGCCGGAGGTTCATTCGATTGGATTGCGCAGTGGATCGGGGCTGCGAGGAATTGGTTCGCTTCTCCCATTGGCTCGATCGTCTACTTTTCTCTCTACTTCCTCCTCGTCGTCGGTTTCACCTACTTCTACACCGCCATTACCTTTGATCCCGAGCAGATGGCGAAAGATCTCCAGCGGCGGGGTGCCTTCATTCCCGGTGTTCGTCCGGGAGAACCAACTGCCGCTTATCTCGGGACGCTCGTCACAAGGCTCACCCTTGTTGGTGCCCTCTTCCTCGGCGTGATTGCGGTGCTCCCGTTCCTCCTGCAGGCTGCCACCGGCGTTGCCCAGTTTGCCATTGGAGGCACGGCGCTCCTCATTGCGGTATCGGTAGTACTCGATGTGCTGCGCAAGATTGATGCTCAACTCTCGGTGCGGGAATACTAGGGTTGGTGGATATGACGGAAGAACACGGACAGACTCCGCACCTCGCTGCAGGAGGGCATCGCGGCGTCTTCGTCATTGTGATGGGGCCATCGGGTGCAGGCAAGAGCACGCTCGTGCGCGCTGTCCGCGAAGCGTGCCCCTCGGTGCGCTACATTCCTTCTGTGACGACGCGGCCTCCTCGCCCGCAGGAGGAGGCGGGAAAATCCTACGAGTTTGTTGATGATGTCACTTTTGACCGTCTTATTGCCGAGGGGGCGTTCCTTGAATGGGCACGCTACGGCGGCTACCGCTACGGCACACTGCGCCGTGCGGTGGAGGAGGGGCTTGCGGCAGGGAGCGTGCTCCTCAAAGAGATGGAGGTGCAGGGGGTGGCGCAGGTGCTCGAGAGGCTCCCGCGCGACCAGATTTTTCTCATTTTCGTTGATGCGGGACCGTGGGAGGTGCTGCAGCGGCGGATTTGCGCCCGGGCGCCCCTTTCCGAGGAAGAACTTGCGGCCCGCCGAGCGCGCTACGAAGCGGAGCTTCCGTGGAAGGATCGCGCCGATGCGGTGGTTGCCAACCCTGATGGTGCCCTTGCGAAAGCGACGCGACGCATCGTTGCACTCGTGTGTGATCGGGTGCAGGGGGCTTCGTAAACCTTGCCTATGGACCACCGGCAACAGCAGCCTACCACCGAAGGGGGAGCGCCACGCCTCACCATCATCTTCATTGGTATGCAGGGAGCCGGAAAGGGGACGCAGGCGCACCTGTTGAGTGAGTGGCTCGTGGCTCGCTACGGCGGCACCGTCTTTCGCTACGAAACCGGCGAGGGGTTCCGCCAACTGCTTCAACAGGAAGGAAACTACACAGCCACATTGGTGCGCAGGGAGATTCTTCAGGGCCACCTCTTGCCGGAGTTTCTCTCGGTCCGCTTGTGGGGCGGGGCCTTCATTGAGCGGTTTACCGGGAGAGAGCACATTATTGCCGACGGGTTTCCGCGATCGATTGTGGAGGCAGGTATTTTGCACAGCGCGCTCCGCTTCTACGGCAGACTCCCCGCCCTCGTCATCTACCTTTCGGTTCCGGAAGATGTCGCGACAGAACGGCTTCTCAAGCGTGGGCGGGCGGATGACACACGCGAAGCCATTGAAGCGCGGCTGCGGGCATGGCGCGAGCGCATTCTACCGCTGCTGGACTTCTACGACTGGAGGGAAGAGTATCGCCTCTTGCGTATCCATGGCGAGCGATCTATTGAGGAGGTGCATCAGGAAATAAGAGAAAAAATTGCTGCTGCTGTGGCAACGCTCGCCTAGTGCGAGGAGAGGGGTATGACGCGAGACGCTTTCATCGCACACGACGTCGCTCGTGAAGCGGGGCGTCGCCTCGCTCGCATGCTCGCAACGCTTGCCTCGCTCGTTACCCCCGGCGTCTCTCCCTCCTTCCTTGAGCAGCAGGCTCGGGCTCTCGTGGCGAGTGCGGGAGCAGAGCCTGCGTTTCTCGGCTACCAGCCGGAAGGTGCGCCGTACCCGTACCCGGCAGTGCTCAATGTTTCCATCAATGAGGTGGCGGCACACGGCATTCCCACTCGATTGGGGCGCACTATCCGGGAGGGAGACATCGTTAAGATTGACCTTGGAATTCGGTGGCGAGGAGTTGTTGTTGATGCAGCGCGTTCGGTGGTGGCGGGGAAGGGGAAACCACAGGCTCACCGACTCGTTGCTGCGGCACGGGAGGCGTGCTACGCGGGGATTCACGCGCTCAAGCCAGGTGCGGCATTGCGGAGAGTTGCGGAAGCGGTAGAAACAGTGGCAGCACGCTACGGAGTGCGCGTCGTGCCGGAGCTTGGCGGCCATGGGGTCGGGTTGGCGGTGCATGAACCCCCCTTCGTGCCGCTCTCGCTTCGCCACCCTCCTTCTGATGTGATAGCGGAGGAGGGAATGATGCTCGCCATTGAGCCACACCTCACCACCGGCAAGGGGGCCATCGTCACACTTGCCGACGGCTTCACCCTCCTCACGAAGGATCGCAAGCCGGTGGCGGTTTGGGAAGAGACGGTGTGGGTGGGCAAGGAGGGTGCCGAAGTGCTCACAGCAGAGGAGGCGTAATTGTTCACACGAAGAAGGGTGTGGTAGGATGCCTACGACATTGTTAGCAAGTCGGTTGTCTTTTCTACCTATGACAGCAGCACCAGAGCGGGAACGAACCCTCATTATTCTCAAACCCGATGCTGTCCAACGAGGACTCATCGGAGAAATTCTGCGACGCATCGAACGGACGGGGCTCAAGTTCACCGCCTTCAAGTTTCTCGTGCCGGCGCGGGACCAGGTGCTGGCGCACTACAACAAGGATGATGCGTGGTGCCAAAAGATAGGCGAACGGGTGATTCGGGAAATGGAAGAAAGCGGCATTGCCCCCGAGCGTTCCGCCCTTGAGTATGGGAAAGAGGTGTTGGAGCACCTCGTCACCTTTATGACGGCCGGGCCTGTGCTGGCGGTGGTGGTGGAAGGAAATGAAGCGGTGGCAATCGTAAAGAAGCTCGTGGGGACGACAGAGCCGAAAACTTCCGATGTCGGGACAATTCGGGGAGACCTTACAGTTGATTCCTACGGCCATGCCACCTACCGTAACAGCGCGGTCCGCAACCTCATCCACTGCTCCGAAACGCCGGAAGAGGCAGAGCGGGAAATCGGGGTATGGTTTGCCGCAGAGGAAATAGTCAACTACCGCACGATTGCCGAACGCATTCTCTACGATGTCAATCTCGACGGTATTTTGGAGTGAGCACTCACGCAGACTGCGGAGCTCGTTCCAGCGAGAGGAAAAAGGTCCCGAGAACCTGTGGTATAGTGGAAAGAGCCGCCGGACCATTGTCCCTCTGACTCGGTTGCGAGGGAGGCTTACATCTCCACGCAATGCTCCTTCGGAGGGGTTGCGTGGATGCGGCCACCCACCTGGAGTATCCAGGGCAACCTTGGTCCGGCGGCCCTGCGTGCGCTTCTCATTGCGTGAGTATGGAAGCGTTCAATGAGACGACCCCGCTTCACGAGGAGCCTACGCAGGGGAAGGGTGGAAAAAAGGTGGTGGCCAAGGAGGAGGCGAAATTGTTGTTCTCCTTCCCTCCGCCTGTGCCGTTCTCTTTCCTCGTCGCGGCGTTTGTTGCAGCGCTCCTACTCACTGTGCTCCACTTGCAAGCGCTTGCCTTTGCCTGGTACTGGCGTTGGTGGTGGTTCGACTGGGTTATGCATTTCCTCGGCGGGGTGACACTCGCGCTCCTCATTACCTGGGGGTGGCTTCGGTTCCCGTGGGGACCGCACCGGTGGTGGGGGTGGAGCTTCGGAGTGACCATAGCGCTAGGGCTTGGTGTTGCGATGGTGGTGTGGGAGGTGGGGGAGTATGTAGGAGGCGTGGCAACGGAGGCAGCGTGGGAACCCTATCCCATTGACACGATGCTCGATATTGCGCTCGGTTCCCTCGGTGGTTGGTGGACTTGGCGTGTCGTTCGTCCATTGTTCCCTCCAGTATCGTAGGGGTATGGAGCGGTTCGCGCGCTGGGAGCCGGAGCAACGGGAACAGCGTGCGAGGGAAGTGTGGGAGCACGAGAAGCAGCTGTTTGCTCTCTTGGATGAGGAAGAGCGGGATCACCATCTGCAATGGGTTGTCGTGGGAGGGGTAGCTCTCTTTGCTGCTGTCGGCATTCCGTACCAACCTCTCCGGAGAGATGGGACGGTGCGCGATATCGATGTTATCGTGCTGGCAGATCCGGAGCATCGGATGTCTTTCGTGAGCGAGCACGCTTCTCGTGCGGGCGTTCCACTGGAAGTATCCTTCGCCAAACCTATTACCTCCCCTCCATCACGACGATCACTTGTGAGTGAAATCCTCTACGATAGGGAAGGAAGGTGGTTCCTCAGGTTTCGTGATATTGTCGTTCCTGTTTCTGCTGAAGTATTTGCGGTAGATCGAAAGCCTCTCGTCTACGCCGGCGAGAGGGTGTTGCTCCCGACCTTTCCGTTCCAGACGATTGTGCACCTCTATTTGACACGAACCGCAGTACTCAAGCAGAAAGATCGGGATAAACTACGAAAAGCGCTGCGTTCTTTTGAGGCGAAGGAGGGAACATACCGAGGGTGCCATCCTTTCTATCGTCCTTTCCACGCCCTTGCACGGAAGGTGAGGGTGCGGTACCCGGGCTACGTCCTGCTCGCAGAGAGCTACCACTGCATTGACGCGCAACTCGGTGGGCGGATGACCCACACTCTTCGGCTCGCACTCCTTCGGCGTCTTGGGTTAGACGTCTGATGAAAAGATCCGATTGGCCGTTCTACACCTTGGAGCGAATGTGCTCTACGAGTGCGGCAAACCGTTCTGGCTTCTGTTGTGCGAGTGTGGCAAGCATCTTTCGGTTGAGCGCGACACCTGCCTTCTGCAGCGCGTGGATGAACTGGCTATAGGAAAGACCAAGTGGCCGCACCGCCGCGTTGATTTGAATGTTCCAGAGTCGACGGAATTCCCCTTTCTTTTTCTTCCGATGTTGGAAAGAATGGCGAGCGGCAGCAAAGAGTGCTTGTCGGGTTGCCCGCTCCTTAGAGCCAATGGCGAAGCGCCCGCCCTTCATCCTGCGAAGCAGGTTGCGTCGACGCTTCATCTTGATGGTTCCCCGTTTGACCCGTGTCATACTGCCAATCCTTTTGCCCTCACCCTCCTACTGCAGCGTTCCTACGAACCGTTCGATTGCCTTTTTCCCTAATTGGCGCGCTGTAAGCATCCGCCAGCCGCGCTTGCGGCTTTTTTGACGGGCATTCTCCTTCGCGTTGTAGTGGTTGAGACCGCTCCGGCGCACGAGGATGCCCCGCTTCGTCAGTCGAATGCGCTTTGCCCACGCCTTGTTCGTCTTGCCTGCCATACGCTACAAACGCGCTCCACTCTAGCGCACCGCCCCAAAAATGTCCAGCCTCCTCGCGCATCAGCGCTTGGCGGGCTCGATGGTGACCGTGTAGCCCTTTGGGCTTTTCTTCATCTCGTCGGCGATCTTGTAGGAAGCTGGGATAATGGCGAGGAACTGCTGGAGCCGCTCTTTCAAGAACTGTTCGTCCATATACTTGTACCGGCCAAAGAGGAAGAGGTCGACCTTCACACGGTTGCCTTCCTCGAGCCACTCGGCAATTCGTTGCGCCTTGAGCCGTCGATCGTGTTCACTCGTGCCGATCTTCACTTGAATATTCTTCGTTTCTACCGTTCGGGCTCCCCGCCGAATCTCGCGCGCCTTCTTCTTCCGTTCGTACTGGAACTTGCCGTAATCCATAATACGGGTGACAGGCGGGTTTGCCTTTGCGGTAATTTCGATGAGATCCATTCCATACTCGCGCGCCTTGGCGAGCGCTTCCTTCAGCGGCATCACTCCGAGATTGGTGCCATCGGGAGCGATAACCCGCACCTCCTTTGCGCGGATGAACTCGTTGATGCGCACCTCATCCCTCCGTTCGTCTTTCACCGCAGTGTACATAGCATCCAATCGTTAGGACAGAGGCATACTAGCACAGAAAAGGAAGGTTGCGAAGAGGGAATTTATTGTTGGGGAGCAGGCGCTGTGGTAGAGTGGCTCGTATGCGATCTCTTTTTCTGCGGCTGGTGCAACGGGACAGCGGAGGCAAGACGCCGCATCCCAAACTCCCTCTCCCGCCCTCCGGATCCCCGCGGATGCCGAAGCCGCCGGCTCCGTTTTGGCTCAATGTGGCGAGCGCGATCGTTATCATTCTGCTGGTAGCAAGCGCGCTGAGCTACTGGCAGGAGGGATCGCGGAAGGAACCCATTCCGCTGTCGGAGCTCGCCACGCTCATCGAGAAAGGGCAGGTGCAGTCGATTGAAGTATCCGGCACGACGGTTACTGCGAAAGTGCTCCAGAAGGGCAAGGTGGTGGAGCGCACCGCCCAGAAGGAGGCGGGAGTTTCGCTCATTGAGACACTCACTAACCTTGGGGTAACCCCTAAGCAGTTGCGGAATATCCCCATTGCAATCAAAGAGGAGGGAGGTCTGCACTACTGGATCGTCACGCTCCTGCCATTCCTCCTCCCAACGGTGCTCCTTCTCGTGCTCGTGTGGTTCATTGCGCAGCAGATTCGTGGAGCAGGGATGCAGGCGTTCACCTTCGGACAGACGAGGGCACGGGTCATCTTCCCTGACGACAAGGCGCAACGGGTCACCTTCAAGGATGTCGCCGGTCTAAAGGAAGCGAAGGCGGAGCTGGAGGAGGTGGTTGATTTTCTTCGCCATCCGAAGAAGTACATCGATATCGGCGCGCAGATCCCAAAAGGAGTGCTCCTTATGGGGCCGCCGGGAACGGGCAAAACGCTCCTTGCCCGTGCGGTTGCCGGAGAGGCAGGCGTGCCATTCTTTTCCGTCTCTGGCTCAGAGTTTGTGGAAATGTTCGTGGGGGTGGGAGCGAGCCGTGTGCGCGATCTCTTTGCACAGGCGAAAAAGCATGCCCCCTCGATTGTCTTCATCGATGAGATTGATGCGGTGGGGCGCGTGCGCGGCACCGGCATTGGTGGGGGGAATGACGAGCGGGAGCAGACCCTCAACCAGATTCTCGTTGAGATGGACGGTTTTGAGCCGAACGAGAAGGTGATTGTGATGGCAGCGACGAACCGCCCCGATGTGCTCGACCCGGCACTCCTCCGGCCGGGGAGATTCGACCGTCGGGTGACACTCGACCTTCCTGACAAGCGCGAACGGGAAGAGATACTGAAGATCCATGCCCGCAAGAAGCCGCTCCACGCGGATGTGGACCTCGCGGTCATTGCCGAACGCACCCCGGGCTTTTCCGGCGCTGAGCTCTACGCGCTGATGAACGAAGCGGCAATCCTCGCGGCACGGGAAAACCGCAAGGAAATCACGCAGTACGATCTGCTGCGGTCGATCGAGAAGGTGCTCCTTGGGCCAGAGCGACGCAGCCACCTCCTCTCCCCGAAAGAGAAGGAGATTACCGCCTACCATGAGGCGGGGCATGCGTTGGTGGCGAGCGTGCTGCCGCACGCGGACCCGGTGCAGAAAATTTCCCTTGTTGCGCGAGGTCGTGCCGCCGGCTACGTGCTGCGTCCACCGCAGGAGGATAAACGGATGCAATCACGCCTTGAGTTCCTCGATGATATGGCGGTGGCGCTCGGCGGGTATGCAGCAGAGCGCCTCGTGTTTGGCGATCTCACAACTGGTCCTTCCTCTGACCTCCAGCAGGTGACCGCGATTGCACGCAATATGGTGGCACGGTGGGGAATGAGCGAAGCAATCGGGCCAATTGCACTTGCTGGTGAGCCTCTCCCAATGCGGGCGCAAGGCGGATTTGTACCAATGGAGCGCGA
>WFWM01000039.1 GCA_015491145.1 Patescibacteria group bacterium
GCACCGGTACATTCATTCCCCATAGAGAGGTCACCACCGTGAGCACGGCGAGAATGACGGTGAGCGCCGTGAGACGCTTGACAATACGGTTGAGGCGGGTTGTTGCAATAGCGCTGAAGGCATCCCGAATGTTCTGCGCGGTCTTGAGCACCGATCGGCACCGCTCGAGCAGCTGCCCTACCGCAAGCTGGAGGTCCTCAATGAACTCGACATCCTCCTCATACAGCGGCAGCCGACCTTCCCGCAGCAGCTGTGAGAGCCCGGCATTCATTGGGATGAGCGCGCTAAGGAAGTCATTGAGCGTGTTCTCATGGTGGACAAACGCATCGATGGCCCGCTCCGTGAGGTGGTGGGGGTGGGTCCGGTAGGCGTATACCTGCCGTTGAATCCGGTTGACCGCCGTGGTATACGCGCCCACGATGCGCCGAAGGAGGAAGAGGAAGAACTTCGTGCGCTGGGTCGTCGGCACCTTACTCACCCCTTCCTTGATGATTGCTTCGAAGGAAGCGATGCGATGTTCGGCAACAGTGACCACGATCTCCGGCGTGATGGCAAGGAGCGCTGAAGCGGTGGTGAGCTCTCCATCGCGCTCTATAGGGTAGCGAAAGAAAAAGTAGACGGTGTTGTCCTCCACCTCGTAACGCGGCACCTCGAACGGGTCGAGTGCATCCTTGAGGAGCCCTCTATCAAGCCCACAGACGCTCGAGAGCCACTGTAGCTCCTCTTGCGTTGGGCTGTGCGCGACCACCCACGCCCCTGCTTTCAATGCAGATTGCGGGAGCGCGTTGAGCCTCGTGTCGCGGAGCGTCTGCTGGAAAACGCGCAGCATATCGCAACCCTACCACAGAGCAAGCGACGACACATCGCCTATTCAGAAAAGGAATTCTGGGAAGGGCTGTGGTTTGGATGGGCACATGGCCCCTGCAGGTCGAGACAGTGGAGGTGGTAGTGCCCCGGCACCGACTGACGCTGCGGTGTTGCCTCGAGGTAGTAGTGGTAGCGGACAGCGAGGGACCGTTTGAGCACGAGGAGCTCCTCCCGCTCTTCGGGCGAGAGGTCGTGTTCGGTAACGCACCGCTTTGGCACGAGCATATGGTGCGTTTTCGCAATCTTGCCGTAGGGATACTCGTTCGGGATGAGCCGCCAGAAGCGAAATTCCTCAAGCGAAGGGGCTCGACAGAGTGGGCAGGAGGTATCGCCCTGCCGCGCGCGTCGCCTCCGCTGCGCCTGATAGGCCGCCTCGACTTCCGGGAGGCGAAGGGTGGGACGTTGGATTGGTCCTTGCATATGTTGCCAAATAGAGTAAACGCTCAGGTCCCCCGCCTCGCCCGCGCGTACGCGCGGGCGAGGCGACGCACTCCCTCCTCCATCTCCGCCTCATCCACCGCCGTGAAGTTGAGGCGGAAGGTGCGTTCATCAGGCTCTGTTGCATAAAACACATCGCCCGGGACGAACGCAACCCCCTCCTCAAGCGCAAGGTGAAATAGCTCCCGCGCCCGCATCCCTTCCGGCAGAGTCGCCCAGAGGAACATTCCTCCCTCGGGGTCGGTACACCTCACCTCCAGCAGGTGCTCGGCAAGGAGCTCCCGCATGAGTCTCGCCCGCTTGCCGTACACCGCTGCAACCGCTTCAATATGCGCTTGAGCGAAACCCCGGCGGTAGTATTCAGCTATCACCACCTGCGCGAAGGTGCTCGTGTGGAGATCTGCCGTCTCCTTGAGGGAGCGGAGCTTCGCAAAGAGTTGCTCTCCCTCCTGAGGCACCACGAACCACCCTACCCGCATCCCCGGTGCGAGGATTTTCGAAAACGATCCGAGCAGGATGGTGTGCGCCGGCGCGAAGGCGGCAAGCGGCTTCTGCCGCGCCCCGCGGAAACGGAGTTCTCCGTAGGGATCATCCTCTACCAGGAGGATGCTCCGCTGCTTCGCCCACCGAGCCACTACCTCCCTCTTTTCATTGCTCCATGTGATGCCGGTGGGGTTTTGAAAGTTGGGCACCGCGTAGCACATTCCCTCCTCTACATCCGGAAGCCCGCCCGCTTCCGGCCCATCCTCCGGCAGGGGAATCTCGCGGATTCCATTTCCCGCAAGGCGGAATGCGGCAAGCGCCGCAAGGTAGGTGGGGCGCTCCACGACAACGGGACGCTGCCCGAGCGCCCGCGCGAGAAGGTAGATCGCCTGCTGCGAGCCGGTGGTGATGCCCACCTGCTCCGGCTGGATGGGAAGCCCGTCTTTTCTCTGGTAGCTCTCGGCAATAATTTCCCGCAACGGCCGGTAGCCTTCGGTCTCCCCATACTGCAGCGCCTTGCGCACAAGCGCCGGCTCCCTCGCAAGCGACTCCAGCACCTCCCCCACCTCCCGCACCGGGAAATGCGCCGCGCTCGGCAATCCACCGGCAAAAGAAATGATGTCGCTCCCTGCCGCGAGCGAGAGAATACGCCGAACAATCGAATCCTCTACTTCCGAGGAGGTATCAATCCACCACCGCTGCATGCGCAAACAATACCACATGAAAATGAGAGGACATCTCCCTCCGCGTTGCATTCATCAACACCTGTGGTTGCGGTTCATCCCTTCCCCTTTTATGTTAGGAGAAGTGCTTCGATCTCCACATGCCTCTTATCCATAAAGCTCCCCCTCCACTATGTGGCAAACACTTCTTCGCCTCGTGCACACACACCGCACAGTCGCGTTGATTACCACGAGCGCCGGCTTCATTGCTGTGATAGGGTTCCTGCTTTTTCCACAATTCTCCATCAAGCAACAACCAGAGGGTGTAATTGCGGTATGGCAGCACCAGCGTGATGGGAAGTGGGAAATCCTCTATTCCATCTACAACAGTCACACCAGACAATGGGGTACTCACCTCCTGCGAGGCACACTACCCGAAGACTCTCCCATTGGGAGCGTATCAGCGAACGTCACTTATGCAAGCTTCGACCCTGATATCGCGAGCGTAGGGGATCAGGCGATTGTGGTATGGAGCGGATCCTCCCAGTTAGGAGAGAGGAGTGACATATTCTGGAACAGTTGGGAACGAGACAGGTGGGGAACGCCGCAGTTGCTCGCTCCCCTTCCGGGGAATGATCGTGACCCCACTATTGCGATGGGGAGGAATCGGGAAGTGCTCGCGGTGTGGGTAAATAAACACAACGGCACTGAGGCTCTTTACTACTCCACCCTCCGAAACGGCATCTGGTCTACCCCCAAACGCATTGCCTTCTCTGCCTCCCGCTTCTCTGCTCCTGAGCTCTTTACCGCAGCGCAAGCCACGGCTCGCTACGGGCTCGTCGTCGCCGCGTCTCCCCGCAGCGGCAATGGCGCCCACACCTACCTCGGCATCTACGATGCGCGCAACGACACATGGCGCTTCGAGCAGTTGAGCAGAGAAAGGGAGGTCTCCCTCGCTGCGCCTGATGAAACATTTTCCTCAATCCGTCTCGGTGGAGCCGCGAGGGATGGGGTGGTGTCCGCCGCGTGGAAAACACGGCGTGGAACGGTGCAGCTCGTTACCCAGAAAGGAGTCGTTGAGGCGGTACGCGCCTCCTTCCCGC
>WFWM01000040.1 GCA_015491145.1 Patescibacteria group bacterium
CGAGCACAATCGGGTAGCTGTAGAACCGCCACACCCCGCGGCAGGTCGGCACCCCTCCGCGGGAGAGGTGCCACGCAATCCAGAAGGCTGCTCGAACCATCCACGGCGCAACCTTCAGCCACGGTCGCCCCGTCAAGCGGGCAAAGGTGAGGGGATCCACCGCTGCTCCCGGCGCTGCAAGGTGATAGACGGCAACAGCCTGCCTCGCCGACCCAGTCCCCTCTTCAAGGGCAAGTGCAAGCAGTGCCTGAGCGACATCATCTTCGTGGACATACTGGCGACGCCAACTCGCTGGCGCCGGGAACACCCGGAGGAGACGCTGCAGGATGCGCGCCACCACCGAAGCTGGCTGCGGTGCTTTCCCTGCAAGCACGGTGGTGAGCGCGAAAGGCTCCTCCCGTTCCCGCGCCGCAGGTCCCACGATCGTCACCGGCCGGGCAATGCGGAGCACAGGAGCGCGCCTCCTGCCCGCTTCCTGCTGCCACAGCCGCTGAAGGAGGCGCTCTGCCTCCCGTTTCTGGAATCCGTAGGGATACTCCCGCTCCTGCGGCATGTCTTCCTCAGCAAAGGTGTAGGAGGGATCGTTCCATTGGAACGCTCCGAATACGGCTGCGCTCGAGACGAAAACGAATCGACGGAACAAAGGAAGAGAGAGGAGAACGCGCGCGAGCGTGCGGGTGGCGCCGAGATTTTCAGCGCGAACCCTCGCCTCTGCCCCGTAGGGAATGCGGATACGCCACGCGGCATGGATGCATACATCCGGCCGGACTTCCCAGACTACCTCCTCCCATTCTGATTGCTGCTCAAGCCGCGCCTGCACCCACCGTACCTTCCGATGGGCACGGAACGACGGGGGGGCTGGCCGAGCATCGATTGCAAGGACCAAACCAACCCTCGGATCATCAATGGCTTGAGTGAGGATACGCCGCCCCACATACCCAGCCGCACCAGTCACGAGGAGCGTGCTGCGGCGAGGATTGGGGTTGCGTCGTTGCCGTTGCATACTTTGGTGAGACGCATTACCGCTTCAGCGGGAAGGGAGCCATTCCCGCACAAGCCGCACCACCCGCTCGAGGATTGTGCGGATCGTGCGCAGGAGGATAACGGTATCAACCCACCACCCGAAGTGGGCGACATAGTAGAGGTCGTAGGAGAGCCGCTCCGCGCTCTCGGCAACATTCTGCGGGCTCTGCTTCCCCTCCGGGTAGCGCTGGTGCGTCTGCGCCCAGCCGGTAATGCCCGGCGGTACGAGGTAGCGAAATGGATACAATGGCAGCTGCTCGCTCAGCCGCTGCGCCACCCCAATCGCATCAGCGCGAGGTCCGATGAACGACATCTCACCCCGCAGCACATTGATTGCCTGAGGGAGCTCGTCGAGTGAGAGCGCCCGAAGCACCTTTCCCACCTTGGTAGGAGGATTCGGCGCTTCATCGAGGAGACGACCAACCGGATCGACCCGCTGGAGCGTCCGAAACTTCACGGCACGGAACGGCCGCATCCCCCTGCCGATACGGTCATGGATGTACCAGATGCTGCCGGGAACCCCTTCGAGGCGATGCGCAATCCATACGAATGGGAGAAGGAGGGCGAGGAGCCCAAGCGCAACGATTGCAAGTAGCACATCAATAGCGCGCTTGACGGGGAGGTACCATTGCCCCCTTCGCATAAGCAGCCGTTCAATAATCAGCTGCGGGTCCCCCTCAATCGGCACCGCATCGAAGATGTGTTCGTACAGTCCTGAGAGGGAAAGCGGCAGCACTTCCCGCTCCATCGCCCACACGAGGAGAGGGCTCAGCTGCGCTCGCACCTTCGGATCTGCGGTATCGAGCACCATCCAATCGATTCGTTTGCCTGCCAAAGAAGCGAGCGCGGTTCGCGCGTTGTTTGGATCCACTATAGCCTCGATGGTGAACGGATAGCGAAACGGGTTTGCGGCAATTTCTGCGACAAGACGTTGCACCGATCCCCCTTGCCCGACAATCACCATTCGGGAACGCTTCCATCCCCAGCCCCATCGCACGACAACGAGCCGCCATGCTGCCATCCCGAGCCCCACCAAAGCGGTATAGAGCAGCAAAATCGTTTTCGGAGCGAGCGCCGTTGGCAGGAGGAAGAAGAGCATCACCGCCACAAGGGCGTTGAGCGCCAACGCCCCCGTGAGCCGATGGAGCATTTCGCGAAGGAGTGCGGTGGTGTGCTTGTCGTACAAGCCGAAGAGCCAGAATATGCCCACCCACACCGCAGCGACCACACTGAAGGGGCCCACATGGGTAAGGAATACGTCTCCAGCAGGAGGTGCGAGGTGGCGACTCGCGAGCGCGAGCCAGAGGGATCCCCACAGCACGATCGCATCTCCTACAGTGAGCAGGAGCAGTTCCCTCGCCCGAACACCCATTGGTAATGACACTACCACACTTCTCGGTGCCTGCATGCAACCCCTTCGGGTATACTGCCTATAATGCAACCCCTGCGGATCGTGATGGTCATCACGAAGGCGCGCTGGGGTGGTGCGCAGCGCCACCTCTTCGACCTCGCCACCGCCCTCTCCCAGCGGGGTCATAGCGTGGAGGTGTGGTACGGGGAAGCGGGTCCACTCTCGGACAAGCTCCAAGCCGAACACATCCCAACCCAGCAGGTGCCATCCCTCCAGCGCGCGATACGCCTCCGCAATGATGTTGCCGCGCTCCGGGCTCTCGTCCGTCTCCTCCGCCGGACAAAACCAGATGTGGTGCACCTCCACAGCTCTAAAGCGGGATTCACCGGCGCACTCGCGGCACGTATTGCCGGGGTCCCCCGCATCCTCTTCACCGCCCACAACTGGGCATTTGCCCAGCCGGTGCACCCGATGCTCAAGGCTGCCTTTTGGTTCCTGCAGGGGGCAACCCTCTGGCTCGCCCACACTACGATTGCCGTCTCACACGCCACCGCCCGTGCGTTCCGCTTC
Source organism: Patescibacteria group bacterium (assembly GCA_015491145.1). Classification (GTDB taxonomy): domain Bacteria; phylum Patescibacteriota; class Minisyncoccia; order Phycocordibacterales; family UBA12088; genus J119. The sequence goes on from WFWM01000040.1 coordinate 2,945, forward strand.
CCCGGCAGCCAGTCCCGGGTTGTGGTGATTCGCAACGCGCTCCCTCCCACCTTTGCCACCTCTCTCCTTCCCCGGCAACAAGCGCGCACCTTACTAGCAGAACGTATCGGCGTTGATCCTCAAGCAGGTGAGCGTTGGTTCTTCTCCCTCAGCGAGCTCCTCCCCATCAAGGGGATTGATGTAGCATTGGAAGCCTTTGCCCGCCTCCTGCGGCACCACCCACAGCTGCGGTGGCGCTACCTTGTCGCAGGAAGCGGGAGTGATGAAGAGCGCCTCAAGGCGCTCGCCCGACACCTCGGTATTGCTTCCTTCGTCCACTTTCTCGGCCATATTCCTGATGGCAGCCGACTCCTCCGAGGAGTAGATATATTCGTACTGCCTTCCCGATCAGAAGGGCTCCCCTACGCTTTTTTGGAGGCCGTTGCAAGCGGCGTCCCCTGTGTGGCTACCTCGGTGGGCGGTATCCCGGAAGTGGCTCCACCAGAAGTGTTCCTCGTCCCCCCTTCCAACCCCGAGGTGCTCGCTGCTGCACTCCAAGAGGCTGCGTCGTTGCCGACTCGCCCCGCTCTGCAGGAAACAGACGCTACCTCCTTCACCGCAATGGTAGAGGCAACGGAGGCGCTCTACCGATAACCGCTTGGGGATAACGCACTGCCTCCCTACGCTACAATAGGGAGAAGAAAAGAGTGTCCAGTGGTTCTTTCCCCCTTCTTTACTCGCGCTACCAAAAACCTCCCTCCTATGGCGATTGAATTCAACGAAGGAGACACCTTCTCACCAGCACAGTTCGCCGCTTCTCCCGACCCAACGCTCGTGCGTCTTTTAAAGCGCTGGGGCATCGCGTCCTCCACGCAACAGGCAAACCTTATCCTCATCGGGGTTGCTGTGGTGTCCTTCCTTCTCTCCGTGTTCATCTTTTGGCAGAGCATCAAGGGACCAACGGCTCCTGAAGGAGCACCGCCCGCCATTGACCCCACGATGGAGGAAGGTTTACCTGCTGCAAGCCCGTAGTACACCTTCTTCCCCTTACCCTCCCTTCCTGCTGGTTGCCATTGCAAGGCCGAGTGCTGTCCACTCGACGAGGGTGTGTGAGCCGCCATAGCTCATAAAGGGAAGCGCCAGCCCGGTCACCGGCAGGAGCCCGAGGTTGATGGCGACATGGAGGGAAAACGGCACCGCAATCACCCCCGCTGCGCCAATCGCAAGCAGCCTTCCCATATTGGAAGAAGCTTCCAACGCATGGAGCACGATGCGCGCGACGAGAACCCCAAATGCGACGAGCACAACGAGCACGCCGAGAAACCCCCACTCCTCCGCAAACGCGGCAAAGAGAAAATCAGTTTCATACTCCGGGAGGAACGAGAGGCGAGATTGCGTCCCGAAACCAACCCCCTTCCCAAACATACCGCCTGATCCGATGGCAATGAGCGCCTGGCGGGTGCTGTAGCCAGCGCCGAGCACATCCGTCGTAGGAGAGAGGAACGCGAGCACTCGTTCCTTCTGGTAAGGAGACAGGACGCTGATCCAAAGTGCGCCGGCAAGGAACACACCAAAGGCGAGCACCAGTCCGAGCGTTCGCAGCGGAATGCCGGCGGCGAGCACCATCACGAGCCAAAGTATCCCCAGCACGATTGCTGAGCCGAGATCGGGCTGGAGGAGCACGAGGAGCGCGAGAATGCCCACGTACGCGCCGCTCACAACAACGTGGCGCCATTGCCCAATCGCCACATGACGGCGTGCAAGGTACTTTGCCAAGAGGAGCACCACCGTGAGCTTGGCAAGCTCGGCAGGCTGCACCACCGCAAATCCAAGGTTAATCCAGCTCTGCGCTCCCTGCAGTATCGACCCGACGACAAGTGTCAGTAGCAACAGCCCGACGGTTGTAAGGTAAAGGAGCACCACGACGCTGCGCTGCGCGAGGAAACGGAGCGGCACGAGGCTGCTGAGCACCATCGCAACCATCCCCACCCCAACCCAAAACAGCTGCCGCCAGAAGAGCGTGCTCTGCGCTTGCGAGCCAAATGGTGCGAGCACCCACAACCCGCAGAGACTCAGCAGCACTGCGGCAGCCACCAACCATCCATCGAGGTGGACCCGGCGAGCGAGCAGGTGCCCCATAGAACGCTACCGCTGCCCTTCCCGCACATTGGAGAGATTGGAAAAGAGCGCAGGACGTGAGACGACTACCTCAAGACGAACCCCCTCCCCTTCCCATGGCTCCGGCCAGCGAAACACAATGCGCTTGCGCTGGCGGGGATCGAGGCGATCCACCACCGTCTTCGACGCGGCAACGAGGCTGCCCGTTCGGTCATAGATGAGTCCTACCGCTTCAATATCGGTGAGCGGATCCGGGAAGGGGTTCTCAAGCGTCGCTTCCGCACGCGGACGACGTTGTTGATCGACAATGGTCTCCTCTCGCACTGTGGGCAGATGGTAGGCGTCGAACCATTGGAACCAGCGCGTCGGCCGGGCGTAGGTGAACACTGCTTTCGTCGGTGTCGCTGCGCCGGTCGTAATGTTCGTGTGCACCACAGCCACGATCGGCTGCGGCGGTAAGGTAAAGGTGCCTCGCTGCTTTGCGATGATCATGTTTCGCTCATCGTAGAGCGTCACCACATATGGAATGTCCCTCGCGAAGATACTCTTGTTGCTGTTTTCAAAGTAGGCGACCACATGGTAGCGCCCCTTCCCCACCTTCACGACGCGGCTCCACTGGAGCGAGTAGGGGGCGACCTCGAATGGGCAAGCGAGCGGGCAAGAGCCTCCACAGTCGACCCCCATCTCATCCTGATTTTGCTTCCCATCGAAGCAGGTCTCCGGTTGTGTGAGGTGCCAGCGTATACCAAAGAAGATAACCGGTGCGAGCAAGACGCCTCCCACAATGAGTGCGTAGAGAATCTGGTGTCGACGGGACCACGAGAGCATCACGCTCACTATAGCACAGGGACTTCCTGCGCCTTGCTCCTCCACACACAACCGCCCGCTCGCTGAAGCGAGCGGGCGGTTGTGTGTCCTCTCCTGAAGGTTGGCGGCTTGCTACTCTCCCCCCTTGCGGGAGTACCATCGCAGCGACGGTGCTTAACGACCGAGTTCGGAATGGGATCGGGTGTACCCACCGCGCCAAGCCGCCAACCTTCAGGAGAGCACGAATGCCCTCATAAAAACTCCCAAGACGCAGCAGCACCAGCATTCGCAACGACCCACCAATGCGGCATTTGAGCCACACAGCCGACAGGCTCTCGGCGCATTAGTACACCTCGGCTGAACGCCTCACGGCGCTTCCACCTGGTGCCTATCAACGTGGTCATCTCCCACGGGCCTCAAGTGAAACCTCATCTTGGGGCGGGCTTCCCGCTTAGATGCTTTCAGCGGTTATCCCTTCCGAACATAGCTACCCAGCGGTGCCACTGGCGTGACAGCTGGTACACCAGAGGTTCGTCCACTCCGGTCCTCTCGTACTAGGAGCAGCCCCCCTCAAGTTTCGACGCCCGCAGCGGATAGAGATCCAACCTGTCTCACGACGGTTTGAACCCAGCTCACGTGCCTCTTTAATTGGCGAACAGCCAAACCCTTGGGACCTTCTCCAGCCCCAGGATGAGACGAGCCGACATCGAGGTGCCGAACGCCGCCGTCGCTGTGGACGCTTGGGCGGCACTAGCCTGTTATCCCTAGGGTAACTTTTGTCGGGTGATCGTCGGCGGCCTCTCAAGCCCACCGGCGGCTCACTAGGCTCCGCTTTCGCGACTGCTCGGCATCTACGCCTCGCAGTAAAGCCGGCTTGTGCCCTTACACTATCGGCACGGTTTCCATCCGCGCCTAGCCGACCTTGGAGACCCCTCCGTTACGCTTTAGGAGGGTAGCGCCCCACTAAAACTGCCTGCCACGCACTGTCCCTCGAGAGTGTCGCTCTCAAGGTTAGAAGCTGCCAAGCTGATGGGTGGTATCTCACTGGCGGCTCCACCGAGCCCGGAGACCCGGCTTCATAGCCTCCCACCTATGCTGCGCACCAGCCCAACAGCCCCAATACGAAGCTGCAGTAAAGCTCCATAGGGTCTTTCTGTCCTGCTGCGGGTAACCTGCATCTTCACAGGTACTGTGTTTTCACCAAGCGACTCCCCGAGACAGTTGCCCAGTCGTTACGCCATTCGTGCGCGTCGGAATTTACCCGACAAGGAATTGCGCTACCTTAGGATCCTTCATCGCGTTATCACCCTCCACCCGCAGCGGTAGCGATCCGCGGGCTTGCGGGATCCTCTGCATCGCTGCAGAGATCGGACTCTATCATGCATCACCGCGAGGGTTCCGCTTCCTTCGCGATGACGCTCTGGCGTAGAGTCTCTGAGGATTTTCCGTGAAGTAGGCAGTGAAGTCATCCAGCGAATACTTTCGTTTCCGACCGGCGCCCTCATTGAGTTGCTCTCGCAGCGCAATCAACTCCTTGAGAGCTTCCGGCGTCTCCGGCGGCTCACGCACGAGCTGCGCCACGATGCGAGCAAAAATGCGAAAATTCTTCATCTTGCTGCTTGAGAGGAACCGGAAGGTGCGAAAGAAGGGCACCACCCGCTCTGCAAGCATACGGGGATTCGAGACGGCGTAGACCCACACCCCGTCGCGTCGGCGAGTCAACCGCCCGCATCCGAGGTGGCGTTTCAAGAGGGCCAGCACCGTCTTGTCTCGTTGCGCCACGCTGAAGGTTGGCACAATCTGCCAGCCGAGCGTGTGATCCGGCCGGCGCTTCAAGGAGACGACAAAGCTCCCCTCCCCATCGACGAAGCCGGCAAGGTAGGACCCTACGGCAACAGGGATGCGATGGAGCCAGTCGTCCTTTCTCCGTCGTGGCATACCGAGCAAGGAATTATCTCCCTTCACTGTGCACCGCAGAGGACAGCGTAAGCTACCTCCTGCGATGCCCCATACTCCACGGAATCTTTCCTGCGGATTGCCTGCACCGCACGCATTGTTACTGTGCCGGGGATGAGTCGGCACGAGTAGCGGCGGATCCTCAGGGTTCCCCGCATATAGCCAGATTTTACAACTACAGGGACACTATAGTTAGGACCGACATTGACCGGGGCTTATACCGCTCGGCCCACCCGCCGAAGGCAGGTGGACAGGCAGTACTTAACCTTCCGGCATTGGTCAGGCGTCACCCCCTATACCTCCTCTTACGAGTTCGCAGGGAGCTGTGTTTTTGGTAAACAGTCGCCAGGCAGTCTTTCGCTGCGCCCCACCTTTGGGTTACCCCAAAAGCGGGGAGGCCATATCCCGAAGTTACGGCCGCTTGTTTGCCGAGTTCCTTGGGGAGCGATCACTTGTTGGCCTCGGTCTTCTCGACCATCCCACCTGTGTCGGTTTGCGGTACGGGCTGAGTGTGGTTATGCTGAGAGGTTTTTCCTGGAGGGCTCTTCGCCAAGCTCCACGCCCCAAAGGGGCGCGTTGCGCGCGTGCACGCGTGTGGATGGCACCCGGATTTGCCTAAGTGCCCACGCTCACACGAGCGACGCCAATCCGGTAAGACGCCTTGGCTCATTTCCCCCGTCACCCCATCGCACCACACCCAGGGGACGGAATATTAACCGTCTGTCCATCACCTCCCCCTTTCGGGATCGGCTTAGGCCCGCCTAACCCTTCGCTATGGTGATCAGCGA
>WFWM01000041.1 GCA_015491145.1 Patescibacteria group bacterium
GTAAAGGGGGGGTCCCTTCACTGGAACTCTAAAAATCGTTCGAGGTGCCGGGCACGTATCTTCTCGAGCGCCTTCGCTTCTATTTGCCGAATACGCTCCCGCGTTACCCCAAACTCTCTCCCTACTTCCTCCAGTGTGTGGTAGACACCGTCTTTGAGGCCGTAGCGGAGCTCGATGATTTTCCGCTCCTTCGGCGTAAGCTCGGCGAGCGCTTCCTCTATGTGCTCCCGCAGCATCCGAACCGCTGTCTCCTGCTCCGGCGTCAGAGTCTTCTCATCCGCAATAAACTGGGAAAGGGTTGATTTGTCATCGTCATCCTCATTCACCGGACTCTCGAGCGAAACCGTCTCTTGACTGATTTTCTCTATTGTGCGCACTTTCTCCACATCAATCCCCATCTCTTCCGCCACCTCTTCCGCTGTAGGGTCCCGCCCAAGCTCCTGCGCGAGACGGCGGTGCACCTGCTTGTACTTCTGCATCGTCTCCACCATATGCACTGGAATCCGAATCGTTCTCGACTGATCAGCGAGCGCACGGGTAATGGCCTGCCGGATCCACCAGGTGGCGTAGGTGGAGAACTTGTACCCTTTCGTGTAATCGAACTTCTCAACTGCCTTGAAAAGCCCGATGTTGCCTTCTTGAATTAAGTCGAGGAGCGTAAGGTCCGACGATCGACCCACATACTTTTTGGCGATAGAGACGACGAGCCGCAGGTTGGAGCGCATCAACAGCTGCTTCGCCTCCTCATCCCCCTCCATCACCCTTTTTGCGAGAGCCCGTTCCTCTGCCGGTGTGAGGAGCGGATACTGCCCGATTTCCTTCAAATACATTTGCACGAGGTCGCTCGGTGAGTCACCCCCTTTCTTATACGCCTGCCGGTCTCGCATCACCTGTTCCACCGCTTCATCGGAAAGGAGATACTCATCCGCCACCACGGCAACCTCAGAAGCCTCCAACTTTTCGTAGAGGGCCTCAAGGAGGGGAATGGAGCGCTCAATGCGTGGAAAACATTTGAGGATCTCGCTGTGAGTGATATAGCCGCGGGAACGCCCTCGTTCAATGAGCTCCTCCGCCTTCGCCCAAAAGGCACGCTGCTGCGCCAGAGGGGGCATTGTGGTGGTGGCCTTGAGCGCCTGCACCCCGCGCTTCGTTCCCTTCTTTTGCTTTTGGGAGGAAGCGGTGGATCTCACCCCCCGCTTCATGCGCCGCACCGTTTGCGCATGCGCAGCCTTTCGCGCTCCGCTGCCAGTGCGCATTTGCTGGCTCTTGGTTCTCCGCTTCGCCTGCTGCTGCGTGGAACGGCGGGTCGTTGTGTTCCGTCTGGTTCGTTTTGATTGCGCCATACTCCTACGAACGCTGACGAAGGTCTCTCCACTGTGCTTCAATTTCCCTGAGGCGATTCCGAAGCGCATCGAGCTCCCGCAGGAGGCTATCGACGACTTGCTCCCCTGCCTCTTTCGCTTCCGCTTCCTTGAGCGCTTCCGCTGCTGCTGCGAATGCTTCCTTCGTCGCGAGCCATACTACCTCATACGCCGCCTCCTTGGCAAGGGAAGCGAGCGCCACCTCTTCCGCTTCCTGCACCTCAAATGCAAAACGTGTCGCCTCATCATGCGCGTATCGCTCCTCCAGCTGCCGGATCATTCCTTCCGAGAGAATGTCGCGCACTACGCGCCTCACTTCATCGGTGCCATACAGCAATATCGCCGCAAGGAAACGCTCGAGCGCCCTCTTCCGATCCGCAACGGTAGAGGAGGTGTGCCCTCCTGCCGCTTCCTGCGTGGCCTCCTCTTGCCTCCCCTGCGGTTCCCTCGCACGCCATTGAGCCACATCCTCCAGCAACGCCTCCACCGGAACGCCAAGTATCCCTGCTGCCTCCTGCGCTGCAAACGACCGCTGCACTGCCGACGGTATCGCACCCAACACCGGCAGCAGATACTCCTGCACTCCCTGCGCAAGAGGAACGCCTCGCTGCTTCTTGATATAACGGGCAATGTAGTGGATCACCGGCTGCGCTCCCCGCACGAGCTGCTTCCACTGTCGGGGATCTAAGGCAACGATGTCTGCGGGATCCTTCCCCTCAGGCAACTCCACCACTCCTCCTTCAGCCCCGAGGCTCAGCACCATCCCAGCGGAACGGACGAGGGATCGGAACCCGGCGTCATCGGCATCGAGCGCAAAGAGCACCCGTCGTGCCGCTCGGGTCAGGAGAGTTGCGTGGTGTGAGGTAAATCCTGTCCCGGACACAGCAACGGCAATCGGCCATCCAGCTCGATGCACATTAACCACATCCATTTGCCCTTCAACAACGATGGCACAGTCGTGCCGTCGAATTGCTTCCTTTGCAAGGTGCCATGGGTAGAGCACCTCTCCTTTCCGAAACAGCGGCGTTTCCGGGGTATTTAGATACTTGGGCCCGAGACGCTCCACATCGGGAAAGCGTCGGCCAGAAAACCCGATCACTCTTCCGGCGCTGTCGAACAACGGAAACACGATTCGGGATCGAAAGAGCGCCATCATTTCATTGCTGCCCTCCCGCTGCTTCGCGAGGCCAACGGCGCGGAGTTCTGCGGCACTAAATCCTTTCCCGCGGAGGTAGGAGAGCAAGGCGTGTGGATCCGCTGGCGCGTAGCCAAGGCGGAAGCGGGCTATGGTTGTCGCATCTGCCCCCCGCTGCAGGAGGTACTCGTAGGCGTCCAGGTGTCGCAAGAGCTGCTCCTCGAACCATTGGGCTGCCGCCTCCAGGGCAGCGTACCATCGCTCCTTCTGGTGCGCTTCCTTAGGGGAGAGGGGGCGTAGCGGAATGCCTGCTTCCTTTGCAAGGATTGTGAGCGCCCCCCGGAAATCCACCCGCTCCATTTCTTGGATGAAGGTGAAGACATCGCCTCCCTTTCCTGAAGAGAAACAGTAGTAGAGCTGCTTCTCTGGCGAGACGAAGAACGAAGGAGTTTTCTCCTTTTTGAAGGGAGAAAGACCTTTGTAGTTCTTTCCCGCTTTCGTCAGCTTGACGTAACGGCTGACAACCTCCACCAGATCAACCCGTTCTTTGATTCGTCGAACCACTTCATCCATGGTTGCTAGGCATCGTTCGACGACTCCTCAAGCGCTTGGATGAAGAGCTCTGCCGCCTCCTGCGGCTCCTGCTCCTGAGCGGTGGCGGCATCCCGCTGCCGCTGGAGTTCAGCGATGGCTTCCTGCTTCCTGCTGCCGGGAAAGCCGGTTCCCGCAGGGATGAGCCGCCCGACGATAACGTTCTCCTTCAAACCTCGCAGATGATCCACCGCTCCCCGCAACGCCGCATTAATGAGCACCCGGGTCGTATGCTGGAACGAAGCAGCCGACAACCAGCTCTCCCGCGTGAGCGAGACCTCCGTGATGCCCATCACTATCTCCTCGCTCGTTGCCGGTTCTCCCCCCTCTGCCTTGACCCGCTCGTTCTCCTGCAGAAGCACCCAGTCTTCCACCACATCCCCCGCAGAGAAGCGGGTATCGCCGGGTTGGACAATACGCCGGCGGGAAAACATCTGCTTCACAATCATTTCCATATGCTTGCGGGACACCGGCGCACCCTGCAGTTCGTAGATCTTCACCGCCTCTGCAATGATGTACTCCTGCGCTGCCTCTTTCCCCGCGAGTCGGTAGAGTTCCGCGATATCAGCCGAACCATCCGAGAGGAAGGCGCCCCGGTTGACGCGATCACCTACCCGGACGGCAACAATACGCGGCGACGCGACAATATGCCGCACCGCCTCCCCCTTCTTCGTCCGGCTCTCCAGCTCCGGCGTCACCACAACCACCTTGTTTCCTCCTTCCTCTTCAATTGCTGTTACCACCCCGCTCACCTTCGCCAACACTGCCGGATTCTTCGGCGTCCGGCATCCGAACACCTCTTCGACACGAGGGAGACCTTGGGTGATGTCCCCGCCAATCTGCGCCACCCCACCAGTGTGGAAGGTGCGCATCGTCAGCTGGGTTCCCGGCTCGCCGATTGCTTGGGCTGCAACCGTCCCCACCGCCTCACCGAGCTCAACGAGCTCCCATGTAGTGAGGTCTGCGCCGTAGCACTTTTGGCATACGCCATCGAGCGTTCGGCAGCTCATCGGTGAGCGGACTTTCACCGCTTCTATTTCCTTTGCAGCCTCGATACGCAATGCCGCATCCCGCCGGATCATTTCTCCCTTTCGCACCACAACCTCTCCCTCCACCACAATATCCTCCAAGGCGATGCGCCCTTGGATATTCTTTGCAAACGAAACCTCAATACCTGAGGCACTCTTGCGTGTGAGCGTGATTCCTTTTCGAGTGCCGCAATCCTCTTCCCGCACAATGAGCGTGTGCGCCACATCGAAGAGCTTGCGTGTGAGGTATCCCGCCTTTGCCGTATTGAGTGCGGTGTCGGTGAGCCCCTTCCTCGCACCGTGCGTGGTGATGAAGTACTCAATCGGAGAAAGCCCTTCCTTCATAGACGCAATGACGGGAAACTCAATCGTATCCCCCTTCGTGGAGGCAACGAGCCCCTTCATTCCCGCCATTTGCGTCACCTGCGCCATTGAACCGCGCGCACCGGAGATGACGAGGTCGTGAAGCGACCCGTGTGGATCCAGCGTTTTTGGAATGAGGCTCTCAATCTCACTCTTCGCACGGTGCCACAACTCAATCAACAGACGCTTCCGTTCGGCGCGCGAGAGCAACCCCTCTCGGTACTGTTCTTCGATTTCCATTTGCCGCCGCATTGCCCGGGCAATTACCTCCTCCTTCTCCTTCGGCACCACCACATCGGTCATACCAAAGGTAATGCCGGAGCGTGTCGCGTAGGTGAAGCCAAACACCTTGATGCGATCTGCAATATCCGGCACTCGATCGAGGCCGTAGTGGGCAATAAGGTCGTCAACGAGCCGGGCGAGGGAACCCTTCTTCATCTCTTCATTGATGTAGGGGAAATCGCTCGGTAGCACGCTATTGAAGAGGAGCCGCCCAACCGTTGTTTCAAACGGCTTCCCGTTGAAACGGGCGTACTTTGGTGAATCGGTTGGCAACACATAGATCTTTGCCCGGAAGCCGACCGCGCCGTAGTCGTAAGCCGTAATCGCCTCGTTTGGCGAGGAGAAGTACTTCCCTTCCCCATGCTCGCCGGCAACTTCCTTCGTCATCCAGTACACACCGAGCACAATATCCTTCGCCATTTCCACGATGGGGACGCCGTTGCCCGGCTTCAGCACATTCTTTCGAGAGGAAATAATTTCCCGCGCTTCCCACTGTGCCTCATCAGAAAGCGGCACGTGCACGGCCATCTGGTCTCCGTCGAAGTCGGCGTTGAACGCCGGGCACACCTGTGGATGGAGGCGTATCGCATTGCCTTCCACCAGCACAGGGCGGAACGCCTGAATCCCCTGCCGGTGCAGCGTGGGAGCCCGGTTGAGGAGCACGAACTTGTCCCGGATGACTTCCTCCAGAATAGCCCACACTTCCGGGTCTCCATCATCAATGAGACGCCCTGCTCCACGGATATTGTGCGCCCGTTCCCTCCGGAGGAGCTCTGCAATCACGAAGGGGCGGAAGAGCTCGAGCGCCATATGCTTCGGGAGACCACACTCGTCAATGTGGAGCTCCGGCCCTACCACGATGACTGAGCGGCCGGAGTAGTCAACACGCTTCCCAAGCAGGTTGTGGC